>NZ_JBFUFF010000072.1:0-37306 GCF_056403555.1 Rhizobium sp. P2_G2 | reverse complement strand
CGCCTGTATGGTGCGCATGGCAGATGGCGATCGCCAGCGCGTCGGCGGCGTCATTGCCAACGAAGGTCGCCTTGGGCATCAGCACTTTCAGCATCATGTGGATCTGCTGCTTCTCGCCATGACCGACGCCGATCACCGCCTTCTTGACCGCGTTCGGCGCATATTCGGCGACCGGCAGGCCGGCGCGGGCCGGCACCAGCATGGCAATGCCGCGCGCCTGGCCGAGCTTCAGCGTCGCGGTCGCATCCTTGTTGACGAAGGTCTGCTCGACCGCCGCTTCGTCCGGCTTGTGCAGGTGGATGACATCCGCGAGGCCGTCATGCAATTGGCAGAGCCGCGAGGCCAGATCGGCCTTCTCGTCCGACGTCACGGTGCCGGAAGCGACGAAGCGCAACGAATTGCCGAGCGTTTCGATAATGCCCCAGCCGGTGCGGCGAAGACCGGGATCGATGCCGATAATGCGAATCAAGCTAGCCATGGCTCAGCTATAGTCGCTTGTGGCGCACAACGCCAATCGGCCGGACACCGCCTTTGGTCCAAAACCGTGCCGATTTGTGACAAAAATCAGGCAATTCCCGGCCTCTTTACGCGCATTTAACCGTTCACTGATGAAAGTTAAACCATTCGGAACGCCCTGACAGGCACTTCCCGGCGGCATCTCTTCGCGCCGGAGCGTGTAGCCTTCTTAACCTGAGGCGAATCCCCGTTCGTTGGAGAATTCGATGCCGAAAATGCTGCATTCGCTTCAGGCCAAAGCCGTCGCCCTGTTTCTCGTCTTCACCGCACTGTCCGTCATCGGCCTGTCGATCCTCGGTTATTTCGGTTCGAGCGGCATCTTCATGGGCCAGACATCGGCATCGATGAACAGCATCCTCGAATTCCGCGGCAGCAATCTGCTCAGCCAATTGCACCAGGTGCGCGAACAGGCTGCCTCGCTCGCCAAGATCGAGGCCCTGCAGCAATCCATGGTCAACCTCAAGGGCGGCTGGAAGAGCCTCGACAAGAAGCCGGGTGACGCCAAGGCCCAATTGCAGAAATATTTCGTCACCGACAATCCCAACAAGGACAAGCCGGAACTGCTCAACAAGCCGCAGGGCCCGGGCGGCTATTATTACTCCGCCCATGAGGCGCTGCAGCCCGAAGCCGGCAAGCTGCTGTCGACCAGTCCGTTCAGCGACCTCCTGATGACCGACGCCAAGGGCAACATTTTCTACTCCTACCGCAAGGGCAAGACTTTCGCCGAAAATGCCAATGATGCCGCCTGGGCGCCGACCGGGCTCGGCAAGGTCTTCGCGCTCGTCAGCGCCAGCGTCAAAAATGCACAGAACGACGACATTCCAGCGTCGTTCTCGGGTCTGGTCATGGACCGCGGCAGCATGACCTCGGACGTCTATGTCGGCGTGCCGCTGACCGAGCTCGGCGTGCTGCGCGGCATCATGCTGTTCAAGGTCCGCGACGACGTCCTGAGCGGCCTGCTCACCATGGCGATCCCGGAAGGCAGCGCCGAACAGGCCAATATCATCACCAAGGACGGCACGGTGATCGGCGTCATCGATAAGCATCTCGCCATTCCGGATGTCGCTGCCTATGACTACCGCAATGCCGCCTTCGCCCATTCTGGCATGACCACCGCGAGCTTTGCGCGCGCCGACGGCCCGGCACACAGCTTCAGCCTGCCGGTCACCGACGGCAGCGACACGTATCTCCTGTCCGAAAGCGTGCTCGATCGCGACCTCAATGCCGGCTCGCTGCAGATCGCCACCTGGCTCACCGTGTTCGGCGTCGTCGTGCTGGTGGCAACATCGTGCGCGGCCTGGCTGGCGCTGAAGCGCATGTTCGCGCCGCTCGGCCGGCTGGCAGCCGCGACAGAGACGGTCGCCAACGGCAATCTGGAAGCACCGATCACCGGAGAAGCGCGCAAGGACGAGATCGGCACCATGTCTCGCGCCCTGATCCGCTTCCGCGACTCGCTCGTCGCCCAGCGCTCGCTCGAAGCCCAGGCCCGTGCCGCCGAACAGGCGGAAGAAGAGGCCGCCGGCCGCCGGCTGGCGGAGCAGCAGGCACAGGCAAAACGCCAGGAGCGCGTCGTCACCGCCCTTGGCCAGGGCCTCAACGAAATGGCCGGCGGCAATCTCGCCTATCAGATCACCGAAGCCTTCCCGCAGGAACTGGAAAGCCTGCGGGTCGACTTCAACGAATCCGCCGCCCGCCTCGCAGAAGCGCTGACGGCGATCGGCGGCAATTCCAACGCCATGCGCTCCGGCTCCGACGAAATGCGGGTCAGCGCCGACCAGCTTGCCGCCCGCACCGAGCGGCAGACCGCTTCGGTCAGCGAAACGGCCAGCGCCATCGATGCGATGACCCAGAGCGTCAAGACGCAGATGGGCCGCGCCGAGGACGCCACCCGCATCGCCCGGGACGCCATGGCCGGCACGGAATCCTCGGCCAAGGTCATGGGCGAGACGATCAAGGCAATGGAAGCAATCCAGAACTCGTCGCAGCAGATCAACACCATTATCGGCGTCATCGACGAAATCGCCTTCCAGACCAACCTGTTGGCGCTCAATGCAGGCGTCGAGGCCGCCCGCGCCGGCGAATCTGGCAAGGGTTTCGCCGTCGTCGCCCAGGAAGTCCGCGAACTGGCCCAGCGCTCGGCCAAGGCCGCCAAGGAGATTTCCGAGCTGCTCAACAAGTCGACAGCGGAAGTCGAGGCCGGCGTGTCGCTGGTCGAAAAGGCCGGCAGCTCGCTCACCGCCATCGGCGACCATGTCCGATCGATCGGCAGCCGCATCGAAGCGATGATGACCGCGACGCGCGAGGAATCCGAGACGCTGCGCGACATCAACCAATCGGTCACCCAGATCGAGGCGATGACGCAGCAGAACGCTGTCATGGTCGAAGAAACCACGGCCGCGATCCACCAGCTGGCGCAGGAAGCGGCGGAGATGGACAACCGGCTCGGCGAATTCCGCCTGGCTGACCAGGTCCAGACAGAATGGCGCCGCGCCGGCTGATTTTGCCGCGGCTTGCTTGATCGCCTTCCAACGAGTTCCTAAATGCAACAAAATTGCGTTAGGGACTCCTCATGATTCCGTTTTCCATCCTTGATCTGTCGACCGTCGCGGAAGGCAGCACGATCCCCGAATCCTTCGACAATACCCGGAGGATGGCGCAAAAGGCCGAGGAACTCGGCTATAACCGCTACTGGCTTGCCGAACATCATGGCATGCCGGCAGTGGCAAGTGCGGCGACCGCGATCCTGATCGGCCATGTCGGTGCCGCGACGAAGAGGATTCGCGTCGGCTCCGGCGGTGTCATGCTGCCCAATCATTCGCCACTGGTTATCGCCGAACAGTTCGGCACGCTTGCCTCGCTCTTCCCAGGCCGCGTCGATCTCGGCCTCGGCCGGGCGCCGGGCACCGATATGCGCACTGCCCGCGCGCTGCGCCGCGATCTCGAAGCCGGCGCCCACAGCTATCCCAATGACGTGCTGGAACTGCAGCAATATTTCGGTCCGCTGACGCCGGAAACCCAGATTCTCGCCGTGCCCGGCTACGGCACCGGCGTGCCGCTCTGGATTCTCGGCTCCAGTCATTACAGCGCCCATCTCGCCGGCATGCTCGGCCTGCCCTATGCCTTCGCCTCGCATTTCGCCCCAGACGACCTGTTCGGCGCACTGGAAATCTACCGCGAGCGCTTCCAGCCTTCGGCTCAGCTCGACAAGCCCCATGCCATGGTCGGCATCATGGGCGTGATCGCTGAGACTGATGAGGAAGCGGCTTACTATTTTACCTCGTCACAGCAGCAATTCGTCAATCTGCGCCGCAATGTCCGCGGCCAATTCCCCAAACCGATCCGCAACATGGATGAATTCTGGAGCCCGCAGGAGCAGATCGGCGTCGAACATTCGCTGCGCTATGCGGTGGTGGGTTCGCCGGACAAGGCGTCGGCCAGGCTGGAGTCATTCCTGGCCGACACCCGGGCGGACGAGTTGATCATCTCGACGCCCATTCATGATTTCGATGCCCGGCTGCGCTCACTGGAATATTTTGCCGGGCTGAAGAGCTTCAAGCCTGCCGCTTGAACAGGCCGGCGAGCCAGGGCTCGACGAAGTGGTCGAGCGAGATCGCCCCTGCTCCAGCGGCCATCAGGGTGAACATGCCGCCGGCAATGCCGAGATCCTTCTCGAAATGCAGCAGTTCGTTCTGGTCGGCCAAATTGGTATGGAACATGAAGGCGGTGCCGACACAGAAGAGGCCGAGGCCAAGCGCGCCAAGCCGGGTCAGCAGCCCGACCACCAGCGCAAGGCCCGCGCCCAGTTGCAGCGCGATCACCATCACGAACAGCGGCAGCGATATGCCCTGCTTGGCCATGTAGTCTGCGCCGCCGGCGAAATGGGTGACGAGCGTATAACCCTCGTGGACGAAGATCAGCGCCAACAGCAGCCGGCCGACCAACAGCGCTATGTCCTTTAATCCGGTCATCGTGTCATCTCCTGAGACCACGGGCAGGGCACGAACAGGCGCTGACCGCCTGCTCGCAAGATAGTCGTCAATGACGGTCCTAGTCGGCATCCGGTTTGCCGGCGATCGCCGCCTTCAGGTCGTCAAGCTCTTCGCAGCCATTCGGACACAGCTTGCTCAGCGCCGCAAGCTGCTCCTGGGCCTTGGGCATGTTGCCGGTCTCGACATAGAGCTCGCCGAGATATTCATGCGCGCCCTTGTGGTCCGGCTCGAGCTCCAGCGCCTTGGTATAGTAGGTCAGCGAGGTCTTGAAATCGCCGGTCTTCCTAAGCGTGAAGCCGAGCAGATTATAGACGTCAGCCTGCTGGTTGTCTTCGGCCAGGTCGCGCAATTCTGCGAGAGCGCCCTTGTAATCCTTGGCCGCGATCTTGGCGCGTACCGAGGTCAGGTCGACCGGCGTGCTGGCGTCCATGTTGTCGACGGCAAAAGCAGGGATGGCGGTAGAAAGGGCCATGGCCAGCGAGGCGGCCCAGAGGATGTGTCTGATCATGATGTTGTCTTTCGAATAGCTCGCCTGACATCAGGCCTGAACCGTGGGAGTGAACGTGTATGCATTGCCGTCCTTGGCGAACGTGCCCGAACCCGGGAACGGGAAATGCGAACCGCAGATGCGGATATTGTCGGAGATGACGCGGTCGACCAGCTTGCGGCGGGTGGCGATCGCCGTCTGGCCGTCCTGGTCATAGACGCCTTGCCATTCCGGATGCGGGGCCAGCAGCGCCGGCACATACATGATGTCGGCCGAGACCATCAGCTGTTCGCTGCCGCCATCGAACAGATAGACCGAATGGCCGGGCGTATGACCGGGCGCCTCGATGATGCGGATGCCCGGCGCCACTTCGGTGCCGTCGTCGACCAGCCGCCAGTTCTTCCATTTCGGGAACACCGAGGCGATACGCTTGCCGGCCGGCTTGCGGCCTTCGGCGAGCTTGGCGACACGGCCCGGATCGGTCCACCACTTGTATTCCTTGGCGTTGACGATCAGTTCGGCATTGGTGAAGACCGGATCATTTGTGCCCTTTTCCATCAGGCCCCAGACATGGTCCGGGTGGAAATGCGAAATCATCACCGTGTCGATCTTGGTATAGTCGATGCCGGCAGCCTTCATATTGGCCGGCAGGTGGGTGGCGTTTGCCTGCCACTGGCCGACGCCGGAGCCGGCATCCATCATGATCAGCTTGCCGTTCATGTTGATCACCACGACAGTCAGCGGGATCGGCATGAAGTCGGTGGTCAGGCCGGCGGCGGCAAGCGCCTGCTTGGTGTCGTCGACCGAAGCGTTCTTGATGAACATCGGGTCATGCGGCTTGCGCCAGATGCCGTCATAGATGGCAGTCACTTCGATCGAACCGACCTTGTATTTGTAGTGGCCGACCGCCGGCTCCAGCGGCGAGGCGGCATAAGCCGGCGGAATGAATTCCAGCTGGCCGGCAAGACCGAAGGCGGCACCGGCAGCAGCAGCGCCGAGAAATGTGCGGCGTGACATATCGAGCATATTCGCATCTCCTCTTTGGGTGGGCACCGGAATTGCCTCGGTGCGGCCACTGACGAACAAGATCGAAGACTGGGTCCGAATATTCCCGACGGCTTGAGGAAAAATGACAACCAATTGAAAAGGCGTCGCTATTTCTTCTACACCCGATTTTCGAAATCGCGGCTTCAAAATAAATTTGAAAAAATTGATTTCGCCGGGAATAAACTCCCTCTCCAGACGATCTAGTGGTCGAATGCAGTCCAATCGAAGAAAATCATGACAGCCCTGGCCGCCTCTCCATTTCTGTTCTCCCCTCGCCCCGCGCCGCTCGTCCCAACGCATGCGTGGACATTGGCGGAGATGCTGCTCGACCTCACACGCCAAAAGACGATGCAAGCCTGGTCGCTGATCAGCGCTATGGCCCGCCCAGCTGAAGCCTCGGCTCCCGCAATGTCGCGCGAGACCTTGCAGCGCTTCCAGTCGACCATCGTGCCGCATCTCGACTCCGCCTACAATTTCGCCCGCTACCTCAGCCGCGATCCGGATGCCGCAGGCGACATCGTCCAGGATGCGTTCCTGCGCGCCTATCGCGCCTTCGATGGCTTTCGCGGTGGCGATTCCCGTGCCTGGGTGTTTGCAATCATCCGCAATTGCCATCGCGCCTGGCAGAACGAAGGCCGCTACAAGGCGCGCTACGAGATCTCGATAACGCCAGACAGCGACGACGATGCGGAACATCCCGTCCACCGCATCGCCTCCGACGCCGACACGCCGGAAGTCTCGACCATGCGCCAGAGCGAGTCGGCACGCGTGCGGGCAGTGATCGCCGGCCTGTCGGAGCCGATGCGTGAAGTGCTGGTGCTCAGGGAACTCGAGGATTTCTCCTATCGCGAGATTTCCGAAGTGCTCGACATTCCCGTCGGCACCGTCATGTCGCGACTGGCCCGCGCCCGCGCCGAATTCGGCGAAGCCTGGACCACTCTCCAGGCTGGAGAAGCAGGCCGATGAGCACCGAGGATCATTCCAACTGGAATGCCATGCTGCACGGTTATGTCGACGGCGAGCTCGACTCGATCCACGTTGCCGAATTCGAAGCGCATCTTGAGACTTGCGCCGGCTGTCGGAACGAACTGCAACGCGTCGAGGCGATGCGCGCCTTGCTCGCCAAGCCGGATGTCAAATGGCGGGCGCCGGAAGAGGTGCGCCGCCAAGTCATCGCCGCCCTCAACCGGGAGACCCGCTCCGCTCGGCCTGCGGAAAGCACCTGGCAGCGCATCACCAGGCTCACCGGCCAATGGTCGCTGGTGCCGTCGATGGCAGCCCTGGCTGCGAGCTTGTTCCTGTTCTTCAACGTGCCGAACACGCAGATCGCCCTGCAGGATCAGATCGTCGCCAACCACGTCCGCTCGCTGCTCGCCGATCACCTCGCCGATGTCATGACCTCGGACCGTCACACGGTCAAACCCTGGTTCGCCGGCAAGATCGACTTCTCGCCACCGGTTGTCGACCTGAAGACCGTCGGCTTCCCGCTGGTCGGCGGCCGCGTCGATTATCTCGACGGCAAGGTCGTGGCGGCGCTGGTCTATCGCCGCGGCGGCCATATCATCAACCTGTTCATCTGGCCGGGTGCGACGGAGCGCGACAAGGCGACGAGCCACGAGAGCTATAACATTCGCGAATGGTCGGCAGGCGGCCTCGCTTTCTGGGCCATCTCGGACACGGAGGCCAGCGAGCTCGAAAGTTTCCACGAAAAATTCGTGGCCGCTACGAGTGCGCCGGACGTGAAGCTGCCGGTCTCCACCAAATAAAAATGCCGACGCGAAGCCGGCATTTTTCAGATTCTGGCCAACGTGATCAGGCCGACAGCTTGGCCATGATCTCTTCGGAAATGTCCATATTGGTGTAGACGTTCTGCACGTCGTCGTCGTCTTCGAGCGAATCCGTCATCTTCAACATAGATTCCGCCCGCTCTTCGTCAACAGGCACATTGTTCTGCGCCCGCCAGATCGCCTTCACGGTCGAGGCCTCGCCAAGCATGCCTTCCAGCGCCTTGGAGACTTCGCCCATCGATTCGAAGCCGCAATAGATCCAGTGGCCATCGTCGTCGGTCTGCACGTCGTCGGCGCCGGCTTCGATCGCCGCTTCCATCATCTTGTCGGCACTACCGGCCGACAGCGGATACTGGATCTCGCCGACATGGTCGAAGGAGAAGGACACAGAGCCGGTTTCGCCGAGCGCCCCGCCGGCCTTGGTAAAGATCGAGCGGACGTTGGAAGCCGTGCGGTTGCGATTGTCGGTCAGCGCTTCGACGATGATGGCGATGCCGCCCGGGCCATAGCCCTCGTAGCGGACCTGATCGTAGTTTTCGGCATCGGCGCCCGAAGCCTTCTTGATGGCGCGGTCGATATTGTCCTTCGGCATCGACTGCGCCTTGGCGTTCTGGATCGCCAGGCGAAGCGCCGAATTCATCGACGGATCAGGCAGGCCCGCCTTGGCGGCAACAGTGATTTCGCGCGCCAGCTTGGAAAACATTTTCGAACGGATCGAATCCTGCTTTCCCTTGCGGTGCATGATGTTCTTGAATTGTGAATGACCGGCCATGACATCCCTGCAGTGTTTTTCGGCGTCTGTTTTTGAATGCGGCCTTATATTGCCTGAAAAGCCTGCATTCAAGGGGGAAGCGACAGGCTTATGGGCAATCGCGTGCAGTACCCCCTTCTGCGCTGCCGGCGCAGTTCAGCTCCAGAAATCCGGCACGGTTTCCTTGAGCCGCGCCCCGAGCCGGAGCGGCGCGATATTCTCCGCCAGTCCCGTGCTGTCGGAAATCTCGACGCCGACGCCGCAGATCGTTGCCGGGCCGCTCGCCGCCTCGAAACGGCCGCGCGGCACCTTGGTGAGGAAGCGCTGCAGCGGCTCCTCCTTCTCCATGCCGAGCGAGGAATCATAATCGCCGCACATGCCGGCATCGCTCATATAGGCCGTGCCGCCGTTGAGGATCTGGTGGTCGGCGGTCGGCACATGCGTATGCGTGCCGACGACGAAGCTGGCGCGGCCGTCGACGAAATGGCCAAAACACTGTTTCTCGCTGGTCGCCTCGGCATGGAAATCGAAGATGATCGCATCCGCCTGCTCGCCGAGCGGACAGGCTTCGAGGATGGTCTCAGCCGACTTGAACGGGTCGTCGAGATCCGGGCTCATGAACACCCTGCCCATGATATTGGCGACCAGCACGCGCGCGCCGTTTTTCGCCATGAACACACCCGAGCCCTTGCCTGGCGTGCCTGCGGGAAAATTGGCCGGCCGGAGGAAATTGTTATAACGGTCGGCGAAGACCAGTGCTTCGCGCTGGTCCCAGACATGGTTGCCGGTGGTCATCACATCGGCACCGGCCGTGATTGTCGCCGAGAAAATGTCCTCGGTAACGCCGAAGCCGCCGGCGGCATTCTCGCCGTTGACGATGACGAAATCGAGCTTGAAATCGGAGATCAGGCCCGGCAGCCGGTCGAACACCGCCTGACGGCCGGTCCGACCCACCATGTCACCGAGAAACAGAAGCCGCATCAGTATTCCTTTCCAAAGGCCCTGAGGCCGCTTTCTGTCAGCACCGCATCGAGCGCCACGTCATGCGGCTCCTCCGGCACGGCGTCGACTTCCTGGCAATCGAAGGCAACGCCGATCAGCCGGGGTGCCATGCCCTTGTCGCGGAGGCGCCAGATAGCACGGTCATAATAACCCGCGCCATAGCCGATGCGATGGCCGCGCCGGTCGAAGGCCGAGAGCGGTACCAGCATCACGTCGGGATCGAGTTCGGCGGCATGCGGCCCCGGTCCGGATGTGCCGAAGCCAGTTTCGATCAGCGGAATGCCATCCTCGACCTGGCGGAAGACAATGGTCTGCTTGTCGATGATCGCCGGCACGCAAAGCCGCGCCCCCCGACCCTTCAGGCGATGCATCAGCGGCCGGATATCGGCCTCCGAACGGATGGGGAAGAAGCCGGACACCACCTCGCCAGGTTCGATCGCGATGGCATTGGCGGCAAGATCGGCCATGACGAGGCTTTTCGTCATTCGGTCGTCGACAGATATTGCGTCACGCGCGGCGAGCCGCGCCCTGCGCATATCCGCCTTCAATGCCTTGAATTCCATGATTTTACTCGAGGTGTGGTTCATCGGCGTTATCTAGGCCGAATTTTTGGGCGGGGCAATGTGGATGATTTGAGCTTAATCATCCGGGGC
The DNA here is from genome assembly GCF_056403555.1 of Rhizobium sp. P2_G2. NCBI lineage: Bacteria > Pseudomonadati > Pseudomonadota > Alphaproteobacteria > Hyphomicrobiales > Rhizobiaceae > Rhizobium > Rhizobium sp. P2_G2. The sequence goes on along the minus strand of NZ_JBFUFF010000072.1, from coordinate 27,074 downwards.
ATCCCGGACGCAACCTACAAAATACTCGACACGATATTGATACTCAGCGCCAGGATCGTCGCATTGAAGAAATACGAGATTACAGAATGCATCAGCACCAGGATACGCATTGGCCGCGATTGGATGGAGATGTCGGCCGTCTGGTTGGCGACACCAATCGTGACGGTGAAATAGAGAAAATCCACGTAATCCGGCTTGCCCTTGTCGGGAAAGCCGAGACCTGAGCCTTGTTCGTCGCGCTTGCGCCGCCCCTCATGGGTCTTCATATAATATTCGTGCGCATAGTGCTCGGTGAAAATGATCTGGATGAAAGACCAAGACACCAGGATCGTGACCACGGAAAGTGCGATATAGAATGTCGCGTCACGACCGCTTGCATCCTTAATCCGCGACAATTCGACGACGATTGTGGCAAGGCTGGCGACTGCGGCAATCACCGATGTGAACAGCACGGCGAAACGACCCTCATCGGTGCGCTGCGCGCGCAGCTGCATGTCCTCGTCGTTCGAGCGCAGCATCATGGTAATGATCGTCACCAGGAAGCATGTGGCGGCGATGTTCCAGGAGATCAGCAGTCGCGTGGATGTTTCACGCGGCAGCGGCGCCAGGAAATAGACCAGAATGCCGATGATCGTCGAAATAAACAGCCGCGGCCGCGCCTTGACATGGCGCACACCAACCCACGTGGAAACTCCGCTGTCGCTCAACGCCTTACTTTCGAAACAGGCTCTCGGCCGAACTGCGGCTCGACGATTTCGATGCGACCTCGGCCTCGATGCGGCCGATCTCTTCTTTCAACAGCGCGATACGCGCCTTGAGCTCGTCCACCGAGATCGCCGACAGATCGGCGCCGATCTCGTGGCTCACCTTTTTCACCGGTCGATCGTCATCGAACATGCTCATGCTGCGGCCGTCCCTGCATCCTTTTCGGCGAGTGGCGCAGCACTCGTCTCCTCGGGCGTGACGTTAGTCGTATCCTGGGCCGGCTGCAAGGGTTGGGCAGCCTGTGAGCGCGGGCTGAGCGCCAGGCTTTCCGGCGTCGTGGTCGTGCCGGAGGAGACGCTGGAATAGCTGTCGCGCTCGCCGACCGGGATCGGCGCACGCAGCCGCGAACGGATGATCGCATGCACGGTGATGAGGATATGCGCCGTCGAGGTGACGCCGAACAGCGCATAAGGCCCGAATGTCTGCATGATCGGCCCACCAACCGACGGCCCGATCACCGTGCCGATGCCGTAGAGAAGCAGCAATCCGCCGGAGACGTTGAGGAATTGCGACGGCTTGGCGAAGTCGTTGGCATGCGCCACCGCGATCGGATAGAGCGAATTGGCCGTGGCGCCATAGACCCCGACCAGGATCAGCACGGTGATATTGTTGATCGGCTCGAGCAGGAACATCTGTATGCCGGCGAGAAAGGCGATGCCGGCGAGAATTGCAAGCACATAGCGCCGGTCCATGCGGTCCGACATGCGGCCGGCCGGAAGCTGCATCGCCGCACCGGCGAAAATCGTGATCGTCATCATCAAGGCAATGTCGCTCGGCGATAGCCCAGCCTTGGAGCCGAACACCGCGCCGAGCGTGCCCCAGGCGCCGTTGGCGATGCCGACCAGCAGGATGCCGACGAAGGAGACCGGCGAATTCTTGTAGAGCGCAGTAAGGTCAAGGCTGATTTCATTGAGTGGCTTCGGCGCCTGCGCCGTCGAAATCAGCGTCGGCAGCATGGCGATGCAGTAGGCGATGCCGGTCATCATGAATAGGATCGGCGTATGGTAATCGACGAAGGCCACCGCCATCTGGCCGCAGACGATGCCGATCAGCGTGATCGACATATAGAGCGAGAAGATCATCCCGCGGCTCTCGTTCGAAGCGCGCTCATTGAGCCAACTCTCGATGATCATCGCCACAGCCGCCGCAGAAAAGCCGGTGGCGGCGCGCGACAGCAGCCAGAAGGTCGGATGAACGAAAATGCCGGTCAAGAGCGCGGTGATGGCACAGAGCGAGATGAAGCCGGAAAACGCCCGCACATGCCCCATGCGCTTGACCAACCGTCGGGCAAAGATGCAGCCGAGCACGAAACCTGCCGCCCAGGACGTGCCGAAGAAACCGAGCACCGTCTCCGAATAGCCTTCCGCGGTGCCGCGCATCGGCAGCAGCAGGCTGTGCAGGCCGTTGCCAAGAAACACAAACAAGGTTCCGGTGAGCAGTGCCAGGACGGAAATCAGGTTTTGTCTCATCAACAGTCTCTTTGCGTGGATGGGCGCGGCTGGATAATGCACTATCGCACAGCCGGATGGCTTGTAAAACCATGTTACAGACTTGGCGGGAGACCCGATTCGCGTATTTCCGAACCCCGCGCAGCCCCCACCGGCGGTAGCCGCAACCAATTGAATAATCATGCCGATTATATGGCGGAAGACTTAAGGAAGATCAGATTTGGCGAAAATCGTTCCGCTGCTCGCAATCGCGCTGATGGTGTTGCATCTGATCAAGCCGTTCGACGTTCCGGGCTTACGGCGGAGACGGGATTTCTGGAAGATTGCGATCGTGATGGCGGTGGTGATCGTCATTACGGCGGCGATAAGGCAGTGAGCGCAACCCTCACTTCTCCGTCAATTTCAATTCAATACGCCGATTCTGATTCCGTGCATCCGGCGAATCCCCCGGTGCGATCGGCTGGAACTCGCCGAAACCGGCCGCCACCAGCCTGTCCGCCGGCACACCTTGCGAAATCAGGTATTTCACCACCGAAATCGCACGCGCCGAGGAAAGCTCCCAATTGTCCCTGTAACGTCCATTGCCGGACAGCGGCACGTTATCGGTATGTCCGTCGACGCGCAGCACCCAGTTGATCTCGGGCGGGATTTCCTTGGCAAGCTCGATCAGTGCGGTCGCCAGCTTGGCCATTTCCGTCGTGCCCGCATCGTTCAGGTCCGAACTGCCGGAGGGGAACAGCACTTCCGACTGGAAGACGAAGCGGTCGCCGACAATGCGGATATTCTCGCGGTCGGAGAGGATTTCGCGCAGCCGGCCGAAGAAGTCGGAGCGATAGCGGTTGAGCTCCTGCACCCGCTGCGCCAGAGCCACGTTGAGCCGTCGACCGAGATCGGCGATCTGCGCCTGCGACGACTTGTCCTTGCCTTCCGAGACCTGCAGCGCCCCTTCGACGGCGGCGATCTGGGCACGCAACGCGGCGATCTGCTGGTTGAGGAGTTCGACCTGATTGAGCGCCCGCTCGCTGACTTCCTTTTGCTGGCCGAGTTGGCCGGTCAGGTCGCCGATCTTCGCCTTGTCGGTCTCGTTCGTGCCGGTGCCCTGATCGAGCATTTTCTGCAGCCGGGTCTTGTCGGCCTCGGCGCTGGCGAGTTGCGCCTGCAGGTTGGCAAACGTGTCTTCCATATCCTGCTTGCCGCTTTTTTCCAGCGCCAGCAGCTGCGTCAGCGAGTTGATCTGGTTGTTGAGCCGGTCGAGCACCTGGTCCTTGCCGGACATCTCCCGGCTCATGACGAACTGRCCGAGCACGAAGACCGTGAGCAGGAACATGATCGCCATCAGCAGCGTCGACAGCGCGTCGACGAAGCCCGGCCAGTAGTCGACGCTTCGCTCTCTGCGGCGCAGGGCCATTTACTTGCCCTCGATCTTGTCGCTGAGCTTGTCGAGCGTGCGGCGCAGGAGTTTCGATTCTTCCTGCTGCGCCTCGATCCAGTCGCGCAGCATCTGCTGCTCGGTGCGCATGTTGCGCACCAGGCCCTGGATGCCTTCAGCGAGATTGGCCATGGCGGCGGTCGAGCGCTGCGTGTTGCCGCCTTCCTGGGTGATCTTGACCAGATGTTCCGACAGCGCCTTGAGGTCCTCGGACGAAGACGCCGCATTGCCCTCGATCACCGGCGCGACGGCGAAATCGCCGGAAATGTCGGTCACCGACGACAGCCAGTTTTCCAGCTCGTTATAGAAGCGGTTCTGTGCTCGGCCGGCCTGCAGGTCAAGGAAGCCGAGGATCAGCGATCCCGAGAGACCGAAGAGAGAGGCCGAAAAGGCCGTGCCCATGCCGGTCAGCGGCGCGGAGAGGTTTTCCTTCAGCGTATTGAGGATATCGCCGGTCTCGCCGCTTCCTGGATCAAGGTTCTGGATGACGGTGTTGATCGAGCCGATCGTGCCGAGCAGACCCCAGAAGGTGCCGAGCAGGCCGAGGAAAACGAGCAGGCCGGTGAGATAGCGGCTGGTGTCGCGCGTCTCGTCGAGGCGCGAGGCGATCGAATCGAGGATGGAGCGCAGCGTCGCTGTGGAGATCGCGCCGGTGCTGCTCGACGCGATCAGCGCCCGCATCGGCGCCAGCATGACAGGGTCCCGGCCAACCTTCTCGGCACTGCCTGCGGCGCGGAAGGAATTGAACCAGCGCACTTCCGGCCGCAGCGCAATCACATGGTTGAAGGAAAGCAGGATGCCGATCAGCTCCACGCCGATAATCAATCCGTTGAGGCCCGGATTGGCGACGAAAGCGTTGTGCGCCTGCCGGAAGAGAATAGCGGCGACAAACCCGACGAGGATGAGGAAGATCACCATCGTCCAGAGAACGGACATCGGACTGGAAAGTTTGCGGCCATAAACCGCGGCCTGGGCGTCACTGTCGTCCCGATCGAAAAAGCCTGGTGCCGCCATGCGATTCTACTATCCCCAAAATTTGTGCCATAAAACTAAATGAAGATTGCGCCGAATTGAAGGGCCTATCCTTGCGCCTCCGTCGTCATAAGCCAAGGCCTGCGGTCCTTGGCCTCGATACCGTCGCCTGCGTCCTGAAATTGCCCGCGTCAATTGACATTTATCCATTGGATTAAAGGTTTATTAACCTTTCTGCGTTATTACTGTGGTTATCCAGAGCTTCTGGACTCAGGCAATTTCCTCTCGGATTGGGTCTGATTTTTCTCCCTGTTTTACCTTGAGAGCCGCTTCTTGCGGCTCTTTTTTTGTGCTTTGTCCCTCGTCCTCGGCGCCTGGCGTCAAATCCCTTGTAACAGGTGGTTTTTACGAGTATTTAAAGCAAACTGTGGAGATTAACCGTTCCTTAAGATTCAAGTTGCGTGACATCCCAACGAACGGCATGATCCTGGTATCGGGAAAGCGAGCAGGGAACATTTCCTCCCCGCCGGTTTTGTTAGTGATGCGTACACAGGGTTGATAAATGATGCGTGAATCCGGAGCCAACACGATCAGCTTCGCCGGCCATGCGGCCTCCTCGGCACAGTTCAAGAATCTTTATTCCGAAGGCATGGCGCTGGTCGAAGAAACTGCGAGCTATCTCGACGGTGCGGGCCGATCGGCCTCCAAATCCCTGCCGCGCATGGCGTCCGTCCTCTACGCCGCCGAATCGATGCGGCTGACCACCCGCCTGATGCAGGTCGCCTCCTGGCTGCTGCTGCAGCGCGCCATCAACAATGGCGAAATGACCCGCGACCAGGTCGTCTCGGAGAAGAAGAAGGTCCGGCTCGATACGTTCAATGTCGACCACAGCGCGCCCGGCTGGAACGACCTGCCGCAGGCCTTCCGTGAACTGATCGAGAAGTCGGTGCGCCTGCAGAGCCGTGTCGCCGTGCTCGACCGCGATATCTACCGCCCGGCCGATGCCCAGAGCATCACCGCCAACCAGAATTCCGTCCAGGCGCAGCTGTCGTTGCTGAAGACCGCTTTCGGCGGCCACTGATCGCTCCGGACACTCACGAGAATGCCTGATCAAGCCGGCCAAAAGCCGGCTTTTTCAGTAAAGCGCAGACGCGTTTTATTTCTTTTCTTTTCCGCATGTCGTTATCCCGAAACCGGAGGCCACTTTCGGGCGACATGCTGTAGAAAGCAGGGCGTGGGCAGCGAAATAACCATGACAGATGGTTGACAGAACGCCTCTCTGCCGGTACATGCCTGCCCAACTTGAGGCGCGCCCTTGAAACCGGCGCGCTTTTGATTTGAGTAACCGGGGCAACCCGAAACAACCGTCGCGGATCAGAACAATGAAGATCAAGAACTCGCTGAAAGCGCTTAAGGCACGTCATCGTGAAAACCGTCTGGTCCGCCGCAAGGGCCGGATCTACATCATCAACAAGCTGAACCCGCGCTACAAGGCTCGCCAGGGCTGAGGCCCTTCTCGGCTTGAGCCGCAGATTTCTGTTTGAATCTTTGCACTGGCGGGCTACCATGCCCGCCATGCGCTTTTCTACGTTTGCCCTGTCGATTCTTCTCTCCGGTGTGGCCGCGACCGTCGCGTTATCGGCCGACAAGCCGGCCACGGCAGCAAAGCCTGCCGCCCAGGAAAGCGAACTCGGGCCCCTCGCCCCGCAGGACCAGCAGCTCAATCTGCTTTATGCCAAGCTGAAGCGCGAGCGCGATCCGGACAAGGCGCGCATCATCGCCGACAATATCCGCGAGACACTGGCCCAGTCAGGCAGCGCCACCATCGACATGCTGATGGCCAATTGTTCCAAGGCGCTTGACGACAAGCGTTATGGCGCCGCCCTCGACTTCGCCGATCAGGTCACGCTGCTGGCGCCGAAATTCGCCGAAGGCTGGAACCGCCGCGCCACGATCCACTACCTGATGGGCAATGCCGGCAAGTCGATGTCCGACGTCGCCCATGTCCTGGCGCTGGAGCCGCGCCATCTTGGCGCGCTCTCCGGCCTGGCCGGCATTCTCGAGGACACCGGCCACGACACCGATGCACTCAAGGCCTGGCAGACCTATCTTTCCTACTATCCCGCCGATCGCGACGCCCAGAAAGAGGCTCTCGATCTGATCGACAAGCTGAGCGGCCAGAAAACATGATCTGACATCGCTCACGCGCGTATAAGCGCCGAGGCTCTTCTCATCGAACATTTGCGGATGCTATTCTTTCTCACGCTCATCGCCTACGTCCTGTTGCTGTTCTTGGTGATTCTCGCCGGCGGCTTCATCTACACTCGCTGGCAATCCACGAAGATCGCCCACCGCTATCCGAATATCGGCCGGCTCACCGACATCGGCGGCTTCAGCATGAACAGCGTCCACTGGCAGCGGCCCGAAACCGCCGACCTGCCGCCGCTGGTCTTCATCCATGGCGCCAGCGGCAATCTGCGCGACCAGATGACAGCCTTCCTCGAACCGCTGAAGACGCGCGCGGAAATGCTGTTCGTCGACCGGCCCGGCCACGGCTATTCCGAACGCGGCGGCCTCGACAACCGCACCCCGGACGGCCAGGCCGACGCCATCGCCCGGCTTATGGCCGCCAAGGGTATCACCAGCGCGATCATGGTCGGTCATTCCTTCGGCGGCGCCACTGTCGCCGCCTTCGCGCTACGCCATCCGGATAGGACGTCCGGACTGCTGTTTCTTTCCCCCGCAACCCATCCGTGGAAGGGCGGCGTCGACTGGTACTATCATCTGGCGACCATGCCGGTGATCGGCCCGATCTTCTGCAATACGCTCGTCGCGCCGATTGCCCGCATGCGGATGGATCGCATGATCCCGGGCGTCTTCCATCCCAATCCGGTGCCGGAAGGTTATGTCGACGCCGCGGCGATCCCGCTGCTTTTGCGATCCCGGAATTTCCGCAACAATGCCTTCGACGTAGCCAATCTGCTGGCGCACGTCCAGCGCACCCAGCCGCACTACAGAGAGATCACCGCGCCGACAATCGTCATCACTGGCGACAGGGATGAGATCGTCTACGAGGAACTGCATTCACGCGGCCTGAAGCGCGACATAGAAGGTGCGGAGCTCTATTGGGTGCGAAATCTCGGCCACAAGCCGGACTATGTAGCAACCGACCTGGCGATCGCGGCAATCGAGCGGTTGTCCGGCAGGGATATCGATCTGATGGAGTTGGTGCGAGCGGTCGAAAGGCGGGCTACCCGAGTTTAGTCCGCCGTACTCGCTCACGGGCATCGCCTCCTCAAACTGCTTAAAATCTAAGCAGCTGCCCAACCGATAATCTTCCTATAATTCTGATTTTATTTAATATTCTCGATTATGGTGCAGCTTTTCAACCATGCCGGCTGCACAATGACTGCGTCAAAAAAACAGGTTTTGAACATGGCCGAGAGCGATTTTCGCTCGCTGTTCGAGATCCATCCCTCACCGATGTGGATCTATGATCCCGTGACCCTGCGCTTCCTCATCGTCAACAAGGCGGCGCAAGACCTCTATGGCTATTCGGAGTCCGAATTCGCTGCGCTGACTGTGCTCGACATCCGGCCGCATTCCGAGCGGCAGCGCATGCTCGACGCCGTCCAGGCGCGCAGCGATATGGAAAAGGCCGAGCGCTGGGAGCACCTGAAATCCAATGGCGAGGTTTTTCAGGTCCTGACCTATGGCCGCGAAATGCTGTTCGACGGCAGGAGTGCCATCCTTGCCATCGTGCAGGACCGAAGCGAACTCAGCGCCGCGCAGAACGAAGCGCTCTCCACCCGCACCCTGCTCGACAGCATCGTCGACAATCTGCCGGTTGGCATCTTCGTCAAGGACATGGCCGACAACGGCCGCTATATCCGCTTCAACGACGCCTGCGGCGCGATCACCGGCCTGCCCTTCTCCGATGTGGTCGGCAAGAACGACGCCATGCTGTTCCCGCCGCATCAGGCGCGGGATTTCCGCAGCGAGGACATGCGCGCCTTTTCCTCCGAGACAATCACCTATGTCGAAGAGAAGTTCGACCGTCCGGACGGCACACGGCGCACGGTCCACACCGTCCGCCGTGTGCTGCCGTCGACCGACGGACTGCCGCCGCGCTACCTGATCGGCATCAGCCGCGATGTAACGGAAAAGCGCGAATTCGAGGCCAGGCTCGAACGGCTTGCCATGCATGACGTGCTCACCGGGCTCGCCAACCGCGCAGCGTTCATGGAGCGCATCCGCAATCGCCTCGACGACACCGAAGCTCTCGGACCGTTTGCCTTGATGTGCGTCGACGTCGATCATTTCAAACATGTCAACGACAGCATGGGCCATCCGGCCGGCGACGCTCTGCTACGCGAAATCGCCCGCCGCCTGAACCATCTCAAGGGGCAGACCGACTTCGTCGCGCGTTTGGGCGGCGACGAGTTCGCCGTCATCCTCGATCTAAGCTCGGATGGCAACCGCTCACATAGTTTCGCGGAGGACCTGTTCCGGCTGCTGGAAAAACCTTTCGATCTCGATGGCGCCAGAGAATATGTCAGTTGCAGCGTCGGCATCGCACTTGGCCCCGAGGATGGCGATAGCGTCGACGTGCTGATGCGCAGTGCCGACCTCGCCCTCTACGCCGCCAAGGATGCCGGGCGCTCTACCCACCGTTTCTATGCCAACGACATGCGCATCGCCGCCGAACGACGCCACCAGATGGCGATCGAATTGCGGGACGCAATCGCCGGCCACGAGCTCGAGCTTTTCTATCAACCGATCACGCAGGCCGGCACCGGCGCGCTTACCGGCTTCGAAGCGCTGATCCGCTGGCGCCATCCGATCCGCGGCCTGGTGCCGCCGATGGAATTCATCCCGGCGGCGGAAGAAAACGGCCTGATCGTGCAGATCGGCGAATGGGTGCTGCGCGAGGCCTGCAAGACCGCCGCACTCTGGCCGGAACATCTCAAGATCGCCGTCAACCTGTCGGTCAGCCAGTTCCGCGACGTAGGCCTGCTGCAGACCCTGGTACGCATTTTGGGCGACACCGGCCTTCAGCCGGATCGGCTGGAAATCGAGGTTACCGAGAGCGTCTTCCTCTCCGACGCCGTTCAGGGCGTGCCATTGCTCAAAGCCATCAAGGCACTTGGCGTGCGGATCGCCATTGACGATTTCGGCACCGGCTATTCGTCGCTGGCTTATCTCCGATCCTTCCCCTTCGACAAGATCAAGCTGGACAAGAGCTTTGTCGCGGGTATCGACGACGACGCCGGCGATCTCGCCATCGTGCGCGCCGTGGCCGGCATCGCACGCGGCTTCGGTGCCACGGCGCTCGCCGAGGGCGTCGAAACGGAAGGGCAGTTGAAACGACTGCGTGCGGAAGGTTTTGATGAGGTGCAGGGCTATCTGCTCGGACGGCCCATGCCCCGCGCGCAAGCAGATGCGCGGGCTCTACCTGTTGCCATCGAGAGGCGAGCCGCCTCTCGATAAGCTTTGTCGATAGGCCTCAGATCCCGCTCTCTCCGTCCGCCGCAATATAGGCAATACGCAGCATGTTGGTATTGCCCGGCGTCCCGAGCGGCACGCCAGCGGTGATGATCAGACGATCGCCCGCCTTGCCAAAACCTTCGGCATGGACGATGCGGCAGGCACGGTTGACCATGTCGTCGAGGTCGCGCGCATCCTCGGTGACCACGCAATGCAGGCCCCAGACGAGGGACAGCTTGCGCGCCGTCTCGATGATCGGCGACAGCGCGATGACCGGTGTGAACGGACGTTCGCGCGCGGCGCGCAGGCCGGTATTGCCGGAGCCGGTGTAACAGACGATTGCCGCCAGCTTCAGCGTCTCGGCGATTTCGCGGGCGGCGAGCGAGATAGCGTCGGCGCCGGTCGGCTCAGGCTGCGTCCGCTGCGCATGGATGATGTTGGGATAATAGGGATCGCGCTCCACCGTGCTGGCAATCGAAGCCATCGTGGTGACCGCCTCGATCGGATATTGGCCGGAGGCCGACTCGGCCGACAGCATGATCGCATCCGCACCTTCGAACACCGCAGTCGCCACATCCGAGACTTCGGCGCGCGTCGGCACCGGCGCCGTGATCATCGATTCCAGCATCTGGGTGGCGACGACCACCGGCTTGCCGACGCGGCGGCAGGCGCGCGTCAACTGCTTCTGGATGCCCGGCACGGCTTCGAGCGGCATTTCCACGCCGAGGTCACCGCGCGCCACCATCAGCGCATCGGAGAGCTCGATGATCTCGTCGATCCGCTCGACCGCCTGCGGTTTTTCGATCTTCGACATGATGCCGACGCGGTTCTTGGCGATCTTGCGCACTTCGGCCAGATCTTCTGGGCGCTGCACGAAGGAGAGCGCCACCCAGTCGACGCTGTTGGTGGCCAGCACCGCGTCGAGGTCGGCACGATCCTTCTCGGTCAGCGCGCCGATGGCGAGCAGCGTATCGGGCAGGCTGACGCCCTTCTTGTCGGAAATCTTCGTACCGGCGACGACCTTGGTGACGATGCGGGTACCATCGCACTCGATGGCCTTGAGATGCAACTTGCCGTCGTCGATCAGCAGCCGGTCGCCCGGCTTGACGGACTGCAGGATTTCCGGATGCGGCAGGTAAACGCGATTGCCGTCTCCCGGCTCGTCACGATTGTCGAGCGTGAACGTCTGGCCTTCCTTGAGCTCCTGCGGGCCATTGGCGAATTTGCCGACGCGCAGCTTCGGTCCCTGGAGGTCGGCCAGGATGCCGATCGGCCGGCCCGAACGCGCCTCGACGGCGCGGATGCGGCCGATGAGCGTCCGCATCATATCATGGCTGGAATGGCTCATATTGATGCGGAAGACATCCGCACCGGCCTGGTGCAGCTTCTCGATCATGCTCTCTTCGCTGGAGGCCGGCCCCAGGGTGGCGAGGATTTTGACTTTCCTGTTCCGCTTCATCAATTCTGGCTTTCTTGAGATGCGGGCGTATCGGTGAGCTGAACCATCCAGCTTCCCTGGCGCCCCGTGTCATATTCCTTGAAACCGAACTGCTGGTATCCCCGCGCGTAGCAATCCTGCACGCCCGTGATCTTGAATTCGTTTTCCGCCACGCACATGTTGACATTGCCCGTCCAGCGCCCGCCATGCGTGGCGTCCTCGGCGTAGAGATAGTAGTAGCGGCTCTGCAACTGGCCCTCGATCAGGGTCGCGCATGTGGTCGCCGGTATCTGCCACCATCCCTCCGAGATCCAGCCTTCCTTGGCGCGATAGCCGATCGCCACGCCGACAAGGTTCTGTGTCGCGTTGCAAACCCGGAACTCCGCGGCGGCGGGACTGGCCAGCGACAGTGAGGCCCCGCACGAAACGATGAACAAGCCGACCAAAGCCAAGACTCGCAGCCGGCTCGTCCGAATCGAAGAGACCTTGGCAAGTCGTGTAAGGGAATTAGATGTAACGAGCATGACGTTTCCGTTGGCTCCCCGGCTGAGGCCCTTTTGCGTCGACAGGCCATGAATGTCAACGCACTTTCAATCGATTATATTACGCGAAGCTGTGACGATTCATCTCAATCGGACCATCATGGCCCGGAAGATCGCGCGATGTGATGCCGCCCGGCATTTACGGCGGTCTTGCGTGACTGACATTCATATGCGTCCTTGTGCTAACGCACAATAAAAGCTTGCAAAACCGCCCTTGAAAGCGGCTTCTTCACATGCAAAACAGCATAATCATGTCAAAAAGTGTGGCGATGCAGGACTTTCAGGCTTTCGAAATCATCCCCGGCAATCTCGATAGCGGCTGCATCCTGCTTGGAGATCACGCGACCAACCGTCTGCCGGCCGAATATGGCTCGCTCGGCCTGCCGATGCAGGCATTCCAGCGTCACATCGCCTACGACATCGGCATCGAGGCGCTGACGCGGGCGCTCGCCGCCCGCATCGGCTGCCCTGCTGTCATGAGCTGCTTCTCGCGTCTGCTAATCGATCCCAATCGCGGCGAAGACGATCCGACGCTGATCATGAAGATCTCCGACGGCGCCATCATTCCCGGCAATCATCCGATCACCGAGGAAGAGTGGAACCGCCGCATCGCGCGCTATCACCGCCCCTATCACCAGGCGATCGACGGCATGATTTCCAACGTGGCGGAACGAACCGGCGCAGCGCCACTGGTACTGTCGCTGCATTCCTTCACGCCCTTCTGGAAAAACATACCGCGTCCCTGGCATGCCGGCGTGCTCTGGGATGCCGATCCGCGCGCACCGATCCTGATGCTGGATGCGCTGGCCGCAATGCCTGATGTGGTGACCGGCGACAACGAACCCTATGACGGGGCGCTACGCGGAGACACCATGTATCGCCACTGCATGAAAGCGGGCATTCCGCACCTCCTGCTCGAAGTCCGGCAGGACCTGATCGGCGACGCCTCCGGGGTGGACGCCTGGTGCGACCGGCTGGCCCCTGTCTTCGCCGCGTTGAATGCCGAGCCCGGCCTGCATAAATACCATGTCTACCGCTCGCGCACCGGACCCTATGAGGCATGACATGACCGAACTTACCCGAGAGCAGCAGACCGAACTGGAAGCAGCAGCCTTCCGCAGGCTCGTCGAGCATCTGCGAGAGCGCAGCGACGTGCAGAATATCGACCTGATGAACCTCGCCGGCTTCTGCCGCAACTGCCTGTCGAACTGGTATCTCGACGCCGCCAACGAAGCCGGCCTGCGGGTTTCGAAGGATGAGTCGCGCGAGCATGTCTACGGCATGCCTTACGACGACTGGAAGCGCCTGCATCAGAAGGATGCCAGCGATGCACAGAAAACCGCCTTCGAGATCAACCGCCCGAAGGCGTAGCGGCGAACGCGTCCTCACGCGTCCGATTCCGCTTGACCTTGCCTGCCTTTCACGGCAGGGGAACGGCCCGGATCGACAGAAAAGAATCACGAAGGAGCAGGCATGGCGGATGCAATGGGCGTAGCCCGTGATCAGCTCAAATCATTCATCGAGCGGATCGAGCGGCTGGAAGAAGAAAAGAAGACGATCGCCGACGATTTTCACACATCGTAATCGGTAGAACTTGGACAATTCCCTAGCAGCTTAGCGCACTTAGCACCAGCGATAGACTTAGGATTCCTACCGGTAGAATTCCATTGTCTCGTTGAGTTGCCGCGCGATCCAGGAGTAAGAAATGGCAGACGAAGACAACAACAGCGTAGAGAATGTAGCGGCCTCAGAACTGCGCCAGTTCATCGAACGGATTGAGCGTTTGGAGGAAGAGAAGGCCGCCTTGATGGGCGACATCAAGGACGTCATGGGCGAAGCCAAAGGCCGAGGCTATGACACCAAAGCAATCAAAACGATCATCAGGCTGCGCAAAAAGGACAAGGACGAGCGTATGGAAGAGGAAGCCATACTCGAGACCTACATGAACGCGCTTGGTATGATCTAGCACGTATTCGCCATTTGGATGACGCGTTTTATCAATCCCGCGCTTAGCAGTGAACGTGGGTCTAAAGGGCGCGTCACCGAAGCCTCCATACTCTAGTTCCGCGCAGCCCCATGGGCTGCTCCGTCTACGCGATCGTGAAACCTGCCTGCACATCGCGCAAGCTTGATCGAAGGGCGTCCATCCAGAGGTCATCCACGCTCGCGGAAAGCACCACGGTGGAGTTCCTCTGGAAGGAAATTGACCCCCTCGTCGACCGAAACTTCAACTGCACCTTTTCCACGAGATATCCGGCAGGTGCGACAAACCTGATGGCGGCGTCTGCGATGTCGCCGCCGCCTTTCGCAAGTACTTGTCCTACAATCCCCTCGGCGATGGCAATCGACCCTATCTGGATACGCTCGATTGAACCATAGACGCCAACGATATCTCTAAACCTGTTTGCCCACGAGAGCGGGTCTACGTTCTTTTCCTCTATGAAAAATTGTGAATTCAAGGCATCCAACAGACGGCTCACCAACCTAGACCCCGCGCGACCGGGGTCCCGCAACTCAAGGCTCGATGTGCCTGGATTGATTCTGAAATGGGAACGGAGGTAGTCGACGATCTCGTAGGTTTCCTCGTGGCCAAATGGATCAACCGTCTCGTGAGTTGTCAGCAGTCGCTGTACAAGGAAGCCCTCAAGAAACTCTGGTCGCGAGTGATGCACCACAAAGCCGTCCGGCGACCCTGGTTCGTAGGGCATCTGCTTCAAATGACCGGCGATAGCGACCGCGTCCAGTGATGTTTGCAGCCCATACCACCGGATGCGCATTATTCTCCACCTTCCTCCGAAGCCTGGCGGCCTCGCACATCCGACAGAACCTTTCGCGCTGTTTCTTCGAGAAGCGAAAACAACTCCTTCTTAATGGCCTCCTCGGGAAGCTTGAAGTTTTGTGGGTAGGAACCGCTGCGCTCGGACCGACGCGAATGTCTCGCTCTATATTGGAAGCCGGTACCTTGCTGTGCATTTTCAAATGACGCTTCGAATTCGGCGCGGTCAAATGGGTGCGCCGTTTGGGTCGCTTCCCACTTTATCGAAGTGATAAAAAAACCGTCATCTTCCATCTGCTTATACTGCTTCGATGCGAGGAGATCGTTTCCATTTAAGGCGACATGTTTGACGAGATTGATCATTGAAGACTTCGCGGCGTCCTTTTCCGGCGAGTCTCCATCTTCATCTGCGTCGATGTCCTCGATCTCACCGGATGCAGACGAGACCTTGAGCTTTGTCACCGTATCTAGGCGAAATCCAGCCATTCTGTTGACCAAGTCGACGAAGAACCGCGTTCTGCCTTTCGGCAAAAGGTCCTCGACTGCGATCCTCTCCTGCTGGAGCGCGCTCTTCTTCTTAGACTCCAGTTTCTCGATCAGAATGCCGACAAGTTCCTCACCTTTATCGCTGGCGCGAAACCGGATGGTGACTGAGTCGGCCTCGATCCTGACATCCAAGGTCGCAAGCTTCTCCTGCCGCTGCGCCAATGTTGTACGGGAAAGATCGAACTCGCTGTAGCCAACCGTCGCGATCACTGTATCTGAAGTCTTGTGAGGTATCGCTACCTTGTCGTCTTTCCCCTCACGGTCCGCGTACTCCTGGATAACATCTCTAATGTCCGACGCGTCCAACTGGGTCCTGATCGTGAGAGAACTTGTCCTCTCGCCCCGCGTTCCCGGCTCGGCGTCTTTGACCAGGTCAATGACGTCCTTCAAGTCGTGTATCGTCATCGAGATATAGTCGGCCAGGTCCGCACGAGTAGTCGATGATCCGAAGAAGACACCTCGCTCTCGCGTCATCTTGTGCAGGACACCATCGGTTATCCTCTGCTTTGCCGAGAACATCAGATCATAAAGTTCCTTGTCGTTAGCAAAGAGGCGCGGGTGCTTATCCTGCATAGCTCATCCCCATCTGTGTCGTCGAATACGACGCCAATATCTCCGGAACATGGGATATCCTGATCTTCGCCAACCGCTTCGCAAAATCGGTGTCGTGATTGGTCCTGGTCATGGATGACACATATTCCTGGACCGCTTTTTGAAGGTTGGAGGAAGCTTCGTCGTCGTCGGGCTGGACCTTGATTTCGATCCGGGTCTTGCTTTCAATCATCTCGTGCCGGCGCAGGTAATCGATCAGGTACATCAGCCCTTCGGCTGAGGTCTTGCGCCGATGGAAAATCAGAAATCCCTGACGCGCTTCATTTTCATCGAAATGCTCCATCACGATCCAGGGCGACTTCAGCATTTCCATGGTGGCGGCGCGTGCCCGTTCCCCTCTAACGGCGGCATTTCTCACCAGCTGGGGATAGTAGAATGCACATCGCTCTCTGGGTGGAAGACGCTTGGACTCGTCCTCCTCTCCCCTCATCTGCTGCAGTTCTCGCGCGACGCGTTGAAGCCAGTTTATGTCTTCCGGTCCAAGGACGTAGAGACGAGATTTCCGTGGTAGATTTATGTCCTCGGGTCTTATGTCCGAGACTAGCGCATCGAAAGACCTATGGAACTCGTTGTCGTGATTGTAAACGAAGAGCAGCCCCGAGATGTCGAAGGTCGAGGAGCCATGGACATACCGCTTCTGCCAAGTCTCGCTGATCTCCGCACAGGTGACCTGATCCGCGAGACTGAGAACGGCGTCCTTGACAACTTGCCGCTTGATGGTGGTCGCGCCATAGCTTTTCAGGTCGCACTGAATGTAGCGGCGCACGGCCGAGTATGGTTCATCATAGTAAAAAACCACATCGGTGGGGTGGGTTTGGGCACCATGTACATCCTGTCGTTCACACGGGTAGTTCTCGTTCATCGGGCCTGTCTTTTGCCACAAGAACTCGGCGAAAACCTTGCTTGAAAGGTCTTCAGCCATCTGCGCTCGATTTATTGTTTCCGCCATCTACGCGATCCTGATTCGGTCCGATGACAAATTAGCACTATAGCCGGTGTGAATTGCAGGAACGATCGCTCGCGATCCACAGGTTGTTGAGGCTTGCTTGATCCTGCCGTCGGCGATGAGGTGAGCGATCTCCAACCGATCCCATGCGAACCGACGCAGACGGCCTGTGGTGTATGGCCGGTTTACGAGTGTGGAGTCGACTGTGACCGTAGGAATTGTGATCGTTCGCTACGATGGATTTCGGTGACGCCGAAACGCATAGAGACCGATCAAGAATGGTTTGGATGCTTGTCACGTAGCTGCCGCCGAAGGTCTTCGATGTCCTCGATTAGCTCGAGATTTTCCTCGACCTGGGCCGCGAGGAGAGCCTCTGCGAAGGCAAGCCTTTTTCGGAGGGACAAAATTGTGTCCGATTCCGTGGGAGGCTTGGGTATGGCCTTGAGGGCGTCTTCCGCCTTTTGGAGCCGATCACGCAAATCCTTGATGATCTCCTCGGCCGATCGCCCATCCGTCTCATCCACTGCGGCAACAGCCTCAGCGGAGCCGGGACCTGCTGAATTCTTATAGATGCGCCTAACGCGCTTTATCTCCTTGCTCAGGCGTTCAAAGAGTGCGGCGTTAGTCTGCCTTAGTGTACCAGACCCCTTGCTGAAGACACTCTGAAAGCTCTCTTGCGTTATTGCTCCGCCCCATTCTTGCGCAAGTTCGTGCGCCGCCGCTACTGTCTTGATCTCCTTCAACCGGTCATGGACCGCCTGGATCGTCTGCGTCGGATGGATCGATTTGGGATTCACCTTCCGGGGCGTTACGTCTTTCGATTTCTTCTTCGAAGTCGGCATTGCGTCGATATCCTGAAATTTCATTTTCGGCGTTTCAGATAAGCCTTGTGCATCTTAACGCCCGCGCGGGCCGCAGCCTTCATCTTGTGTGGGGCACGGGGGTCGGCGGCCACGTGCTCATGCATTTCCAACGAGGTTTCCAAGAACGACCTGAACACTTCCTGATACAAGAAGCGCGCACATGCGCCGCACATGAGCAGCGTCTTCTTGATTTCAGGCCAAAGCGATGACCGTTTTCCCGCCGCTTCGGCGCACTTCGCCACCAGTTGCGCGCCAGCGCCCCAGGCGCAATATCCGTGCGACATGGGAAAGATTCTTATCTCCTCGGCTTTCACGAACTCCGTTAGAGTGTCCACCATTTCCTCATTTGTCCTGACCCTGATCCTCAAAGTGTCGAGAAATTTCGCGAACTTTTTCCCATAGGGACCAAGAAGGGTTCTCCCATCCACTGCCGCCTGATTAAAGATGTTCAGCGCCAGACGCCGCTGGCGATCGGTCAAAACCTCTCCCTTGACCCGGCTGGCCGCGTACACCACCGTAGAGGTCAAATCGGAGTGTCCCATGAACCTCATTAGGGCCCTGAAATTTCGGCCGTAATCAAAATAATTCACCCAAGCAGTCGCGAAGAAGCGGCGTATGACCATACCCGTTAAAGGCCACGCCTCGAACTCGGTCCCCACGACCATGTCGGCGGAAAATTCCGCAAGCCGCTTTCTGATAGTGGTTTCGTCGGGAACGCCAGTTCCAAGACGGTTGCGCTCGAAGAACAATTTTGTCGAATTACCTTCGTTTCTGGCATTTTCTCCAAGTTCGATAGCGACCTTGACGGCGACGTCCACAATCTCGGGAGCAGGCAAGGTAAGCGCGGAGCCTCCCTCGGCATTTTTGTCCTTGAAAACCCGTTTGGTAAGGTACTTCCCGTCGACAGCCTTCGTGATGCAGTCGATGTCGAGATCGAGCGTCTCGCCGTTTCGGTCCGCCAAGCAGGCGGCGATCACTATGTAAATCGAGGTCCATAATCTAGCTACGGCCTTTTCCAGTGAATCGGTCGCCCAAGCCGAACTCCGGATCGTTCGTATCGGCCACGGATGACCAGTGTCGCGGTGCAGACCGTCGAAGGGAAGTTGCAGCCGCTTGGACAGGTCCTGAGGAGGTGCGTGCCATAGGTCGACACTTTCGACACCTAGATCGGCAACACGGCGCAATTGCTCGAGCGCCCTTCCAGGAGCGTGTCGATTTCCCAAAAACGCATTCTCCCAAATGCGTATCAAGTCCGTGGAACGCTGGKTCAGAATGGTGTCCGATCCTCGCCATTTCAGCATGCTGGCAAGAGCATGAGGGTCAAGCCGAGCACCGTTGGTCGTCGCTAGCGAGGGCGTTGCGGCGAAATCACAAAGCAACCGCGCCAGCCCTTGCAAACGCTCCTCCTCTTTGGAGTGAGCAGGAACGTTGGCGGTGTTGTTGCGAGTCTCGCGTTCCGACTGCTTCTGGAGCCGGATGATGTCAGGTGCATATTCGCAGATGTAACGAATACTGCAGTCGAGGTAGTGAAACAGCACATCCGGTGGAATGTCCTCGGTAGTACCCTTAGCTACCCCCACTTTTTTAGCCCGGTTGACAGCATCCTGAAAGCTTCGAAATGGTTTGAAGCTGAGGCCATGTGTGATTAGGTAGCTCCCGTTCGGGTCCTCCGTTTGACCGAGCAGCCACAGGTCATGCAAAACTCGAAATTTCTCAAGAATGCTTTCAGCGGTAGGCGGGGTCGCAAAGTATGATAGGCCCTTCTCAATCCGTAATCTAAGTTCTTTCCAACCCGAAGCGGGCACCTTGGTGAGACTTTCATATCCTTTCTCCGCTAAATGCTTGAGAAGCGTCAAGACCGTGCGCGTTCTGCCTTCAATTACGCTTGGTGCCAGATTCTTGAAAAGTGGGTGCCGATTATTATCAAGCGCCGTAAAGTATTCCTTTCCCGTGTTGGCCAGGATAGGAAAGTCTGTGAGAACACCGCCCGTCTTGAGGCTGGTGTCGAACCGTATGGTAGTGAGGTCCAACGTTATCCAGGCTGGTTCATCGTACTCCGATATAATGTGAGGAGCGAAATCTCTTTTTGAACCAGGCTTCCTTGAAGCCTCCGGGGCGGGATATGCAATAGGCCTTGCTATCTTCATATGGCGTCCCCAAGCATTGCTTCGTATTTCTCAATCAGCGCCCGCGCGGGAACCTTGATGTGGGAAGGAGTCCGATCAATAATGAATTCACACACAACGTAGATGACCTGCCATTCCTTCTCCCAGGCAGCCGTGTGGCGCAGTTCAGGCGCATTTTTCCGAATGTAGTCGGACACCAACATGTACTGCGCCGCGATCTTTGGCGTCCCCGCCACCACAATGTCCGCGTCCTGAAGGAAAGCCCGAAGTTCTTCGAAAACCGCGTCGTCGGGCCCCTCCGCCTCTTCAGTGAAATCATACTGAAAAAATTCCCGGTTCCGCGCCATGCGCAGGAGGAAGTCAATTCGCCCGTCGTTGAGCTTCAGGACTGTCTTCAAGCGGTGTCGATCTCTGATCGCAGCTACGATTATGATGTCCTGAACTTGACGGATAATCTCGACGTCAAACTGGTAAGTCGATCCGTCTTGGAGATAACGTATGGTTGTGTTGAAATTCTTGTGCCGCAACAAATACTGAATGTATAGGACGTTACCTCCACTTTTGTAGAACTCCAAGAGAGCGACCGTCCCTCTGATTTGCTCGAGTTTTATCCGAAACTGGCTTATGACGGGGTTGCTTCTGTTGAGCCTATGCCATGTCTTGGACAGCGTCTGTTCGGATATAACGTCCACCACCGATTTGCCTGGTCGACCGCCCTGCCTCCAACACAGCGTCAACGCTTTTTGCAATTCTGGAGGGGCAAGAACGGTGATGCGCTTCCCCATTTCCTTGAGGCAATTAAAAGCCTGCACGGAGGAAATTTGCTTCAGTGATCCGATTTCGAGCGCATCAGCGTCTCCAACAGGAACTGCCGACAGATATGTCGCATATTGGGCGCGCCCCTTTCTCCATCGAATTCTCATCTCGCCGGGCAGTGCCGCGTTCAGAAGGTCGTCGAGAGTGAGAATTCTCCCTCCCTCGACGTTGGCCAACGTCTCGATCAGAATTATCACCACGAACGAGACAACAGTTTCCGTGGTCGAATGAAACCTTCGACGCACATCGTCAATGCCGACTTCGTTGTATAAGAAACTCATGATCTCCGGAGAGTGATCATCCGATATAATACCCCCATATTTCCAGTCTATGTACTTCCATAGGTTCGGCCGATAAGAAAATACATCTCTCCAACCTCGCACGAACTTCCCATCTCGGATGTATTCTTCTTCGAAGGCCACACAGTCGAAGTGGGATGTCTCGATCGCAATCTTGGTTTCCGTAAATGCCGCCCAGGTCTCCCTTATCAGCTCCTCATGATGCCTGCGGGTGGCGCTGAGCATCAGTCGAAGCCTCTCGACAACCGTTTCCGGCTTCGAAAGATCGTGAAGCATCTCCAATGATGTCCAGAGCTCTATCGCGTCCTCGCCACCACGAAGGACCGTTTCCGGCACACCATCCTGAGGATCGATTGCGGAAGGTATGTTGGCGAAGGTGGGCTTATGTCCATACTCGCCACGCTTTGGATTATCTGGAAGCTCAAAGAACGGCAGCGTCCCGGCCTTTTGCAAATGCTCAACGAACAAGTTTCCAAGGGAGACGTACTCATCAACCGTCTGGTTCTTGAGTGTCTGGTTGCTCTTCTCTTTGATTACCCATCGCTTGTACGCTATCTCCCATTCCGTAGCACCGAACTCGGATAGCGGTGTAGAGAACCCCGGTCCCTGTCTGTCGATGATGTCTCTGAAAACGCGCTGGACACCGAAGTAGAGAGCGTCCCAGCTTTTCTGGCTTCTCAGCTTCTTCTTGTAGCGCTCGAACTGCAACGCGATATCATGCGCTATAGGCCCCAGAGGGAGGAGGAAGTCGAACTTAAACGGATAGCCAGGGCGACGGGACTCCACGACAAGGGGGTGGACGAAGCCGAATTCGCCCGGAATTGCATTGCTCGGGATCGCGAAGATGTCGACAGTTTTACGGCGGCTCATGCGCTGGACGATCCCTTGCCATGTGGCATGTTCCGCGTCATCCGGAGACGGCTGCGCTTGACCATCTCGAGTGCGTCCACATTATGCCGGGTTCGCGCCTGGACATTTTCGGGGCTCTGTTCCTGGAGCGCGTCGTGAGCAATGTGTATGTAATGTTGGGCCACTCCTATGCTGAGTCCCGCGTGATCTGCCGTTTTCAGCATCGCCTCTGTGAAGTCGACACCGGAGATCAGCTGCTCGATGCCGTAGTCCGTAATGGTCCTGTGTTTGTTGTGATGCGGGTGCATTTCTTCGAGGGGATAGTCGTCTTCATCGCGCAGGTTGTTCTCTGCGGCCCGGTGACTAGAGAGTTTGTAGCTGTTGGTGAACGCTGGGCGGCCAAACGCTTTTCCGGTCTTTGCGGATATGAAGATTTCATCCACGCCGGGTTCGATCCTCTGTTTCACCCGATACTTGTCGATGAATTCCCGCAGCTCGAGAAGGACGTGTGGCGACATGTGAAGTGTTTTCCAACCGCCCCTTTTCAGCCGGAAAATCTTCACCCTCATGAGCTTGTCGTTCTTGCCCGACTTGATCGCCCTCTTGATCTTCTCCGCCGACGGTATCTGGGAGCAAGTCAAGCGAAGGAGCTCTGCTCCCCGGAACGGATATTTCCGTATCAGAAGCGTTATCATGTCATTGCGCTTGCGCAGGACAGGGTCTTTCACAATGGAATGAAACTCGGCTTCGACAAGTTCGAAATCGGCATGGCTTGGAAGCACCACTTCCTGTAGCCCGCGCCGCGGTTTGAACAGGTCGTGGCCGATCACGTCACCGTGCTTGGTGATGACGACGCCTGGCCGCGGAAATCCGTCCCGCAGGACTCCAATTGCTCCCCGGCAGTATCCCTTTTCCTCCGAGTTCTCGATACTCTCGAGAATGATCCTCAAGTTGTCATTGTGGGTTTCAGGAACGACGCCTCGATTTCCGGTCGCCCGCCCCAACTTGTCGACTTTGTCGCCTGACAGGTGCCGGCTCCACATCCCGAGGAACGCGTCGTCAGGCGGCCATGGCGCGCCCTTGCCCGCGTGCGCTGCAGAACGGACTCTCTCGTAATCAAGCAACTTCCCCGAATAGGTGTCGATACTCGATGGTTCAAGCCCGGGGGCGATCTCTATCAAGAAGGAATTCTGATGGCGGATCAAACGGCCGAATTCATCGAAAAGCACCCAGTGCGGCAGATCGCCATCTTTGAAATTGAACTTCTTTCTAAACGGCGAGTCTGCAATTCGCTTACGTCTTGACTTCGTCAAATCAAATCACTCCCAGCACTTGCACGGAAGTTTGGCAGCCCAGCGGTAGGAAAACCAACAAAAAGCGGTTATGCGTGGTCGCCTAAGGCTAACGTCACGACATTTTTCCTGACGTCTCTAGGCAGAAATTATGCATTATTGAGTGTTCACGGATTTATAGACTTTAGGTCTTCGGTCACTATATTCATGAAGACTTCAGGTGTAGGCCTTTAACCGGTCCGCCTTCATTCGTTGTCGCAAGAATGCGCGCCGAATGTAATTCTCTAATGAATTGATTATTCACAAATAAAATTCAAGTCAGTTTTTGTGATCTATCGAGAAATGGGGCCATGCGGGTCGTCAGGCATGCTAGGCAGTATTCGTCTTCGACAGAGCCGAGGGTCTCGCCAACCGGTACTGCGATTTGACGACGGCATTCTCCATTTGACCGTTTAGAACAAGACTTGCCGCTGATTGACGGCGTCTGCCAAGCGAGCAAACGCAAGAATACTGCGTTCAAGACATGCCCTGATCAAGGCAAGCAGTGTGAGCACTCGGGAGTCTTTGCCCATCAGCAGGTTTGTGGAGTTTCAGTTCGCTGTCCAAGCTTGACCGGAGGCGATCATTCTGGTGCGCCATGGGGGTCAACCCATCGTCGATATACCAGGAGACATGGGTTACGAGCTCAACACCGATACCAGTCAGGATGAGCCATCCGTTTGAATTCAAGATGGGCCACTACCGCGATTACATCCGGTCGACAGACGCGTTGGAAACCGACTGGGTGCAGGTCCGAACAATTTTGGCTATTCCGAACGCGCTTTGCCATCCATGTCCTTTTTTCGGACAAAGCGGCGATAACTTTCCATATGAAGAATCGCCTCAAAGTTGCTATGGTGCCGATCGGGCCAAACAGGGGACTTCGATGCGCGACGTCATCACAGAAAGCGGTACACCGTTGCCGTTCTTGTTCAGATATGCAGTTGACCGGACGGGCACGCCCGACATCGACGGCCGTTACAGCGACATCGACTGCGTTTGGGTGGTGGACACGGCGCAAGGACCCATACCGATCATCGACCGTCCCTCGGCGCTGGGCGAGCTCATCACCAAGACCGCCGCTCATCAGGAGGAGGACGACGAACGCTGGAGCCAGATGCTGGAGCTCACGACAAAAACTGACGCGAAGCCCGAGACCGACRACCAGGCGGATTTCGGGCCTAGTCTGCTTGAGCTCTCAACCAAGACTCATGCGCAGGCGGAAAGCGACGACATCTCGCCTAGCAGCCCGACTTTCTTCTAGTTCGCGGTCGCCATGGTCTACCTCCTCGTCACCAACAAGAGGGACATTACCTGCGACTTCGTGGTCAGAGAACTGCGCCGACGTGACCTCCCGTTTCACCGGTTGAACACTGAGACGATGCCGGGGATGTCGGTATGCTTGACCCCGCAGAGCGCCGCGTTTGACATCCGGCGCGCGGATGGCACTTGGTTTCGGGTCGCCGATGTCTCGGCCGCATATTTCCGCCGCCCGGACGCTCCAGTTGTGGACGGCTTGTCGGGTGTCGCTGCAGACTATTCATCGTTGGAATGGACGGCGACGCTGAAGTCGCTGTACCTCATGGTGGGAGATCGTTGGCTCTCGCATCCAAGCGCCATTATGCTGGCGGAGGATAAGCCAAGTCAGCTTGCGATCGCCGCGCGTTGCGGACTGCGCACGCCGTCGACACTGATATCGAATGATCCGGACGAAATTTCCCGCTTCGTCGAAGCGGCACCTTCCATCGTCAAACCTTTGAGGCAGTCCCTGGTCAAAGGCGACGACAAGGAGCGGGTCATTTTCACGAACCGCATCGATCGCCTCGATGAAGCGGACTTCGCTTCGGTGCGCGTGTCTCCGGCGATATATCAGCACGAGATTAGCAAGCGATATGACCTGCGCGCGACCGTTGTCGGGACTAGGGTGTTTTCCACCGCGATCCATTCCCAGTCATTCTTAGAATCGGAAGTTGACTGGAGGCATGGATCGAACCCCGATTTGAAGCATGAAATCGTGACGTTGCCATCCGACATCGAGGCAGCTTGCGTCGAGGTCGTCAAAGCGCTTGGATTGCGTTTCGGCGCAATCGACCTAGTGGAAGACCGGGTTGGTCAGTTTTGGTTTCTTGAATGCAATCCAAACGGCCAGTGGGCATGGATCGAGACGCGCACCGGCCATCCGATCGCTGCGGCTATCGTGGACGAATTGGAGGAAATCAGTCGATGCTCACGGGGATGATTCAGTTCGTTTGGCCGTATGTCAGCAGTCAGTCGGCCGAGGAGAAATCCAAGCAGAAAACGAAAGACTTAGAAGACGTCGCCACGATCAGGGCCGTCGACTGGAGCGCCGAATTCGAGACCGCACTGGCCGAGGCCAGAAGTCTGGGAGATGTGGAGAAACAGCGAAGGCAAAGCGCCGAGACGAAGGCATCTGCCTATCTGGCGGGAATCGCCGCGATCATCACTCTTGGTCTACCGCTCTGCTCTGACTTCTACACCACCCACTTCCTCAAGTTGCCTCCGGCCAAACTCTATCCGATACTCATCACCTTCCTTGTCAGCATCGGCTACTTCCTGGGGGCAGCCTGGTGGTCTTTCCGCGCATTGGCAGTGTCTGTGCACCATCGTGTCGACCCGACTGACTATGCCGCCATTTGGGTTGGCAACGACCGTCAACGGAAGCTTGTGGCAGAGCTCTTCGTCACCACCCGGCTCAATCGACACGGCGTTAATTGGAAGACTACCTGCGTGCAAATGGCCCATACGTTCATCTTCAGAGCGCTATTCGTGTTCACAGTTCTCGCCATGGTCATAGGCTGTTGGGAGCCAGTAAGGAACGCCGTTGTCGTGTTGTGGCCCGGCCCTTGACCGTATGTCGGCAAGGCATGAAGTCTTGCAAGGCATCCGCACTTCGTTGATCATGTTGTTCGATCGAAAACGCCGATGGCCGTTCGACACCAGGATACGGGACGGATTGCCACGGTCTTGAGATTCACTGCGGAGCACGATCTGGATGGGGGAGAAATTGGAGAACGTTGACGCGGCATTTGGAGCTTTCAAGCTGATCGCGGATGAAGCCCAATCCATGATCTCTAAGATTTCGACGGAGGAAGACGCCAAGGTCCACCTGATAAATCGCATCCTGTTCGAAATCTTGGGCTGGCCCCGTTCGTGGGTGAAGTACGAAGACGCGGTGGCCGAAGGCTTCATAGACGCCAAGATTTCGGACGGCGACAGATGTTATGCCGTGCTTGAAGCAAAGCGGCTCGGATTGCTAAAGCTGGGAACGGCAAACAACAAGAAAGCCACCTACAAGCTGAGCGGCCCCGTCCTCACCGGATGCCGTGGTCCAATCGAACAATGTGCCAAATACTTTCAGTCGACAGGAGCGCAGATCGGCTGCGTGACAGATGGTGTCGCGTGGATTTTCTTCAGGACCTACCTTGAAGGCAAGCCATACCTTGAGGGCAACGCGGTCGTGTTTCCGGATTTGGGTGCGATACGCGACGACTTCTCGACATTTTACGAGCTGCTCGCACGGTCCAGTGTTTACAAGAGCTACTATAAGGTCGTGTTCGACGAGGTAAACAGCGGGATCAGCAACGTTCTTCTGAAGAGCGACACGGTCATCCGAGAGAGCGACTACCATGTGGTCAAGAAGGACCCCATTGCCTACGATATCGAACAAATCCTGAAGCGCTATTTCTCAAACCTGTCTGGCGAGGACGACCCCGACCTGATCGTCGACTGCTTCGTCGAGACCCGAGAGAGCCGTATCGCCGACTTCTCGCTGGAAAAAATCACGAGAAGCATCATCGGAAATATCGCC
>NZ_JBFUFF010000071.1:0-37669 GCF_056403555.1 Rhizobium sp. P2_G2 | reverse complement strand
ACCATGACTAGGGAAATTATCCCATTTTGACGCATGCCATCGCGCGCTAGAATTGACTTCAATAAACGGTTTGTTAATCTTTATAGAAGCTTAGAGCGGTTTTTTCAATGTGGATGAAAACAGCACATGAAATGCTCTGAGTAAGTAATTTGATACGAATCGAAGCATATCTGTGTGTGTAGTAAAAGGTGCGCGATGTTTGATAATATACCTGGCCAGCTGAGGACAAGTCTACCTGCGGTCGAGAGACAGAATTATCCGACCAATCTACTTGCCCGTTGGGATGAGCCAGGCGACTGGTGGGAAAAGCGCGTGCAATATGGCATCGATCCCTACCAGAAATACTCGACGAGCCGCGTCGGCGCATTCATCGAGGGTGCCCATCGGGACGGCACTGTATTCCGCGGCCACAATTTTGCCAGCCAGGATTACCTTTCACTTTCCTCACATCCAAAGTTAATAGAAGCAGCCAAGCAGACGATCGATCAATACGGCCTGCACAGCGCCGGCTCCGCCGCACTGATGGGCAACACCGCACTTTCGGTGCAACTCGAACGCCGGCTCGAAGCTTTTCTCGGCTTTGACGACGTGGTGGTGTTCCCCATCGGCTGGGCAGCCGGCTATGGCGCCGTCAAGACGCTGGTCAAATCGACGGACCATGTTGTGATCGACATCCTGGCGCATGCCTGCCTCCAGGAAGCGGCCCGCGACGCCACCGACAATGTCCATCTGCATTCGCATCTCAATGTCCGGGCGGTCGAGAGCCGGCTGGAACGCATCCGCCGCGAGGACCAAACGGGCGGCATCCTCGTCGTCACCGAAACGCTGTTTTCGATGGACAGCGATTTCCCCGATATTCCGGCGCTGCAGGCGCTCTGCCACAAGCACAATGCCACGCTGCTGGTCGATTGCGCCCATGACCTTGGCGCCCTCGGCGCCACCGGCCGCGGCAAGCTCGAAGATTTCGGCATGCTGGGCGGCGTCGATATCCTGGTCGGCGCTTTCTCCAAGAGCTTCGCCTCGATGGGCGGCTTCGTCGCCACCAACAACAAGGGCTTCCGCTTCGGCCTGCGCGGTCAGTGCGGCCCCTCGACATTTACCAATGCCATGTCCCCCATCCAGGCCGCGACAATCCTTGGCGCTCTTGATATCGTCGAGGGTGAGGAAGGCGCGCAGCGCAGGGCAAAGCTGCTTCACAACAGTCTAAGGCTGCGCGCCGGCCTGGAAGAAGCCGGTTTCGAAGTGCTCGGCAAGCCGAGCGCAGTCGTACCGATGCTGATCGGCGACATCCTGCTCGCCCGCTTGATGACCCGCTACGCCGTCGAATATGGTGGCATCGTCAACCTGGTCGAGCACCCCGCCGTCGCCCGCAATGCCTGCCGCTGGCGCCTGCAGGTGATGGCCGACCATACCGAAGAGCAGATCGACGCCATGGTCGAGATTGCAGTCAAGGCGCGCGAAATGGCCGAGTTGCATGTCGAATGGCTGTCCGCCAACGACAACGACGAAACCGCTGAGCCCACCTCCCCGCTGCTGCCGATCGAACTCCCCGCCGCGGCAGCAGAATAAGCCTCCCCACTTCGAAATCGGCCGCTGGCTCTCGGTCGATTTTAGAAGTGGGGGCTTTTTCTCGACTTGGCGTCCCCTGAAGACCCTGGTGCCCCCTCACCAGGGTCTTTTCTTGTTGTGCATTCTGGCAAGCCGATAATGCATATTGTGTGGTGGATTAATTGAAGCGCAGGTCTGCCCAATCTAGCTGAAACAAATCTCGGTCGGGTCGAAGAAATTGTAGGGGGCCAGGAGGCCAGAGATTACCTCGAAGAATATGTGCCAAACCACTCAATTGGGGCGAACGCTCTTGCGAAATGATCGCCAGCATTTTGCACATTAGAATTTGCCACGCGTGGCCCGTGTAGAAACACCTGAATATTCAAAATGCTTCGTGAGAGTTTTCCAGAAACTCAGTTTGCCTTATTTGCATCAATGTCTCCGAGCTTGGCCTTCATAATTTTCTCGGCCGCCGATCTGGAGCTTGGACCCAGTACACCGTTAACAGGGCCGTCATATGATCCTATACGAGCCAGCTCTTTCTGTATCTCTCGTCGAAAACTTGTCGGCCAGTTGTTGTTTCTAACAAAAAGCTCTCCGAAAGTAAGCGTATCGCCAAGTTGCAGTGCACGCACCATCCACTCAGCCGCTTTTCTTTCGTCTTTAGCAACAAACTCTCCTTTTTGATACATGTAACCTAACGAATACATTGACGTTGACACGTTCAAGGATGCGGCTTTCTGAAACCACTTGAAAGCCTCCTGTCCACTCCTGACCGTCCCCACGCCCTTAAGATATAACATCGCAATTCCGTTGTTTGCCATGCCGTAGTTTAGAGCCGCGGCGCGCTTATAATACTGCATCGCCTCCTCGGCCCTGTCATTTCGGTACAACGCGCGACCATAGAGAAAAAGAAAACGCGCTTCGCTTGGATATGCATCCAGCGACTTCTTGCATTCTTGAAGTGCTTTCTTTGCCTGGATTTTTGCAAACTCGACGCCCAGTAACGGGCTGATGGCTTGCCTGTCGTTCGGGACGGTTGCCAGTCGATCGCACTCGGTGACAGGCGCCGACTCAAACTTGTCGGGGATAGCAGCTTCCACCGGCGCTTCTACCAACGAACCCGGTTTGTCCGCCCTTTCCAATATTGCGATCTGCTCTTCAGCCAGCAAGCGGTACATTTTTGCATCGCCGTGGGTTTCCACAAAGGCTCTCAGGACATCCACTTTTCCAGATTTTTGAGCGATTTCCCAGTCCGCGCGGGCATCCGAATCATTTGTCGCATTCACGACCTCGCCCTCGATTTGCGGCTGGACGTCCGGGTCGCGCAAGAAAATATCAGTCGCAGGCAGTCGCGCACTTTCATAGGGCACCTGCTCGCCATTTGTCTTGGCTTGCACCTCATCGGCAACGATGCGGAAGAGCTTGCCGACCTCGATGCCGGGCTTTTCGATATTGGCCAAGAGCGCTTCGGTATAGGGACTATGTCCACTCTCGCCGTCGGAAGCCTCCTTGCCGGCCAAGGCGGAATAGCTGATCAATTCGTTCGGACCGGCCGCCAAATCTGCGAGTCCCCGGCCAATCGAGCGATTGGCGCCAAGCGATCTCGTCATCTTTTCCGCGAATGGATTGTTGCGGCAGGCGTCAAGCAGCACCATTCTCAGCTTCTTTGCCGCCGAAACCGCGCCAAGCACGCTATTGAGGGATACCGTTTCGAACGGCACTCGAAGATCTGTCTTCAGCTTGGCATCGACCGGAATCAGGTAGTTGACGCCGCCCATTTCAATCCCGTGGCCGGCGTAAAAGACCAGGGCGAGATCAGCGTTGCTAGCCTTCTCCGAAAAGTCGGCTAGCCCCTGGTCGAAGTCGACCTTCGAGACATTGGTCAACAGCGTCACGTCGAAGCCGAGCCTGCCGAGCGCAGCACTCATGGCTCGGGCGTCATTGACCGGATTGGGCAGAGCCACGACATTTTTGTACGCGGAATTGCCGATGACCAGGGCGACGCGTCTGTCTTCGGAAGCGAAGGCCGAGGTAAAGCCGATAAACAACAGGAATAGGCACGCGGCAAGCAAACGAACGGTCATGAACATTTTCTGCGCCAGTCATAGTTAGGCAGTTGCGCTACAAGCAGTCTAACATGGCGCATTGTAACAACAAGGGCCTGCCACTCGCAATTGCGGGAAAATCACCTAAAACAACGTGCCTGATGCAGCACCTTGTGAGGCGACAGCCTCAGTTTGGCCTGCATCTGCATATATTACTTGAGAAATCTTAAGTTAATCACGATAATACTTTGTTTTACGTACCCCCACATATGTCAAGGCGCGCTTTGGGAGCGTTGGCTTGTCCTGCCGYGCAAAAGTACGCAGATAAATTCTCTCCTCTGTTCTTGCGAGCTTGCGGCGGTTTCTGTAGCTTGCTGTAAGTAGGATAGAATATCCTTTTGATGACCGATGTTCGAGCTGTGGGGGAGATTGGACGTTGCGCAATTCGAAATTTGTGCTGGCGGGAGCATCAGTGGCGACACTATTTTTTTCTATTGGAAATGCGCAAGCCTGGCCGCGTTTCACCAGTGCGTCATATACCGATCGGGGCGCCGCCTCGAATTACGATTTAACTGTATTTGCCGACCGCAAGCCGGATATCATCTACGTCTTTGGCGGCGGCGGCCATCACAAGAGCCAAGCAGCCGACGATCCCTACACAAACGATCCCTTTAAGAAGCGAAAGCTGATGAAAAAGGCGCTCGAAGGTTCGCACGCTGGACCGGATTCGACAACCAAAGGCGACCAAGTGAACCAACAAAAGGTTAGGGCTAAGGTCAAGGCAACTGCAGGCAAGGTCAGCACCCCGGGACGCAGTGGAAAAAATCCTTCCGAAAAGCGCGCCTACCCAGCACCGTCATCCCAAGAGAAGAAATCCAGGCCAAAGATCGTGGAGCCGAAGACTGTCACCGAACCGCTTGGGGGCGCGGAATAGTCGCTTTTGATGGCGTCTCGAAAGCGGATCAGTGCAACGGCGCGCAAAGCGCTGCGATGTCTTCGCCGTCATCCATAGACCGACGCAGCTACGAACGTCCAATACATGCCCAACTGGCCAGCGCTGAGTGCATCATCGCTAGAGCCGCCTTCAGGCGCGCAGGAATCACACAATTGGTCATCGTTCGATGACGGTCGTGAAAAACGTTCCGGATCTACGGCTCATGGGTCACCTCATCCCGAGCTATAGAGCCAGAATTAACTCCCCTCAACACGCAGATCGCTGGCCTGCCGAACCCGGCGACCAGACAAAGATACGAAAATGAAACCCGCTCTGTTTCCGTATTTTCCCGCCCATGCTAAGCCTGCCTAACACGCATTCCACGAAGTCGCAGGCATATGGCTCACGAAAGCAGTCACAAGAACCTCTGGACGCATTCCGCGCCGGCCGCACCCTCCACGCATCCGCTCGAACAGTCGATTGCGACCTCGGTCGCGATTGTCGGCGGTGGCTTTACCGGGCTCTCGGCGGCGCTGCATCTGGCCGAAGCGGGCGTCGATTGCGTCGTGTTGGAGGCGAATACGATCGGCTTTGGCGGCTCCGGGCGCAATGTCGGGTTGGTCAATGCCGGCATGTGGTTGCCGCCGGATGACATCGTGGCGAGCCTGGGTGCCACGGTCGGAAATCGCCTGCTCAGCGAACTCGGCGACGGCCCTGCCCTCGTCTATCAGCTGATTGAAAAATTCGGTATCGACTGCGAGGCCGCTCATAACGGCACATTGCACCTCGCCGTCGGAGGAGACGGCATCAAGGACAACCGGGCGCGCGCCGAGCAATGGCAGCGGCGTGGCGCTCCGGTGGAAGCGCTGTCTGCTGCCGACACCGAACGGTTGACCGGTTCGAAAAGCTTTGTCGGCGCCCTGCTCGACCGGCGCGCGGGTACGGTTCAGCCGCTCGCCTATGCCCATGGGCTGGCGCGGGCGGCGATCGCCGCAGGTGCTCGCGTATTCACCGGCACTCCCGTTATGGACGGCCGGCGGATCGGCCAGGGTTTTGCACTCGACACGCCCAGGGGCAAGGTGACGGCGGAAAAGGTGATCGTCGCCACCAATGCCTATGCTTTCCTGATGCCCTCCATGGCCTGGAGCACGCATCGGGACGAAATCACCTTCATGAATTATTTCCAGTTCGCTACCAATCCCCTCCCCTCGGCGGTCATCGACCGCATTCTGCCCGAAGGTCATGGCACCTGGGACACGGGCCTCGTCATGACCTCGTTTCGCAAGGACAAAGCCGGCCGGCTGATCTTCGGCTCGATCGGCGCGCTCGATGCGATCGCCGCCGGCACGCACCGCGCCTTCGCCCGCCGTTTCCTCAAATCCGCCTTCCCCTTCATCGGCGATTTCGATTTCCAGTATTGGTGGGACGGCAAGATCGACATGACCAAGACGAACCTGCCGGTCTTTCATCAGCCGGAGGACAATGTCTGGTCGATCACCGGCTATAACGGTCGCGGCATCGCCCCCGGCACCGTGTTTGGCCGGGCTTTGGCCGGCGTGGCCATGGGCAACCGGGCGGCAATGCCGCTCGAAACCACCGATGTCTCACCGGATCCGATGCGCGGCCTGAAGACGCAATTCTACAATACCGGCGCACTCGCCAAGCATTTCATCGACAAACGCATGGGGTAGCAAACGATCCACTGACAAGGGGCCAGTGTGAGCACAAGATATACCGTCACCCAGGTGATCACCGACATGCTCAACTGCGTCCAGTCGCAGGCGGTGATCGATTGCTTCCGCCATTTTGTCGAGCAGTATCATATCGACACCTTCGCCAGCGGCGAGATAGACATCGCCAATCGCAAGCGCACCGTCTTCCACGCCATGGAGTGGCCGGAGCGCTGGCGAAATTACTATTTCCAGTCGGGCCTGGTTGAGCACGACCCTTTGCTCGCCGCCCTCGACCAGGAACCAGGCGGCTTCACCTGGACCGAGTTGCGCAGCAGGCGCGCCCTGTCGATCGTCGGGACGGAGGCGCTGAACAAGATCGCTGCCGAAGGCTGGATCGACGGCTTCGTTCTGCCGCTGCACCGCAGCGGCAGCCGATACGGGATCGTCAGCCTGGTGGCCTATAAACATCTTATCGACAGGCAGCAGAAAGCCGACCTGACGCCGGCCTCCCTCGTCTTCCAGGAGCGGATGCGCTACCACGTGCCGCGCGACGGTTTTCGCGTGCCGCCGGCAGGACTGACGCCGCGCGAGATCGACTGCCTCAAGCTGATCGCGGAAGGCCTCTCAGACAGCAAGACGGGCGAGGCGCTCGGCATCAGCGGCTCGACCGTCCACGAACATGCCGAGCGGGCCAAGCGCAAGCTCGATGCGCGTAATAGAGCGGAGCTTGCGGCTCTGGCCATGGCACTGGCGATCATCCCCGGATGATAAACCCGTGCCCGGACAACTGTATTTTCATTAAAAATTCGTAAATGATCCCCTGTTTGGGGGACTGACAGGCGAACAGAACCACTGAGAATGCTCCAGAATTGTTGGGGGCATTCATGGCTGTCATTGTAAACGGCAATACCTATACCAGCGATGACGCCGGAGACACGATCACCGGCTCCGGTAACAACGATTTCATCTATGGCAATCTTGGAAATGACATCATCAAGGGCCAGGGCGGCAACGACTATATCGACGCCGGTGTCGGCGATGACAATGTCTCCGGCGGCGATGGCAACGATACGATCTATGACTGGACATCCAGCCCATCGACTTATGTCGGCCTGATCGGCCACGACATCATCCATGGCGATGGCGGCGACGACAATGTCTCGGTCCGCTCGCCCGATACCGGCGACTTTGCCTATGGCGACGATGGCACCGACACGATCAACATCTGGTTCGACGCCACGCTGCCGACGCCGGCGCCCATCCGTTTCTCTCTGACCGAAGCCGGCAGCATGGTGACGCTCGATGGCGTCAACACCGTCTGGGTTCAGGGTTTTGAAAAGCTTCTCTTCCTCGGCAATATCGGCGACGATTTTGTCGAAGGCGGCAATCTTGCCGACGATATCGAACTCGGCGCCGGCAATGATACCCTGCATGGCCTGGGCGGCGACGACTATCTCGATGGCGGCACGGGCCAACAGTTCATCGACGGAGGCAGCGGCACCGACACCGTTGCTTTCGACCTCTCGTCCGCCACCGATGCGATCAAGCTCGACTTCAAGACCAAGACCTTCGATCTGGCAGGCTTCGGCACGCTCGCCAATGTCGAGCTGGCCGGCACAATCCATACCGGCAGCGGCAATGACGTGATCGTCGACGGCGATGCCGGCGGCGGCGAGTTCGACACCGGCAATGGCGATGACCAGTTCACCGGCGGCAAGGGCATCGACACCTGGAACATGGGCGGCGGCCACGACACGGGCTCGCTCGGCGCCGGCAACGATCGCGCCACCGTCGAAGGCTTCGAAGCCGATACCGGCGCGAAGAATGTCCATGGCGGAGACGGCAATGACTGGCTGGTGGGTGCGGCCGGCGGCGATCAGTTCTTCGGTGAAAACGATAACGACTATATCAGCGGCCAGGGCGGCAACGACCAGCTGGACGGCGGTGCCGGCAATGACACGATCCGCGGCGGCGCCGGCGGCGACCAGATCACCGGCGGCGCCGGCAATGACGCGCTCGACGGCGATTATGACGACACGGCCCAGACGGATATGCCTGGTGATGACACTGTCAGCGGCGGCGCGGGCGACGACAGCATCGGCGGCGGGCTCGGTGCGGACCGGCTGAACGGTGATGCCGGAAATGATTCCATCTTCCTTACCTATGACAGCGAAACGCTCGACACGGGTCTGGACGTGGTCGATGGCGGCACCGGCAAGGATTCCGTCGTTGTCCAGTTCGAGAACAATCAATCCTGGGACTATGTCATCACGTCCGGGGCCGCCACGAAGATCAGCGTCAATGGCACGCAGATGGTGACGCTCAAGAACACCGAGAGCATCCTGTACAACATCAACGCCAATGGCACGTTTCACTATACCGGCGGCGATGAGGACGACAGTTTCCGCCTGGGCAGCATCGCCACCGGCAGTGACACGATCAATACCGGCGGCGGCAATGACATGATCGACTCCGCTTTCGGCGGCGACACGATCGACAGCGGCGACGGCGATGACACCGTCACGGTCGAAATGGGCGGCAAGGACAATGTCAGGACCGGCGACGGCAATGACAATCTGCTGCTGCAGTCGATCTTCAGCCAGGCGATCGACAATAGTCAGGCCGGCAAGTTCGACATGGGCTCCGGCAACGACGACATACTGACGATCAACGCCTGGGATCACAATATCAACTTTACCAATGGGCAGAACGTCACGCTCGACGGCAAGGTGATCGCCAAGGTGACCGGCTGGGAAGCGCTTGTCTTCAACGCCGACATGAATGGCTCGACCGATTATGTCGGCTCGAACGGCAACGAACAGATCTTCCTGCAATATCTCAACGACGCCGCCACTGGCGGTGGTGGCGACGACACGATCCAGGGCGGCGGCGGCAGCGACATACTCGATGGCGGCAAGGGCAGTGACACCGCCATGTACGAGAACTACTTTTCCTCCAGCGCCGTCAGCGTGACGCTTGGTGGCGCCAAGCAGGTGACGGTCAAGGTCAACGGCGTCGCGGAAGACAAGATCAGGAATTTCGAGAATGTCACCGGCGGCTATGGTGCCGACACGCTGACCGGCGACAAGGGCGACAACACACTCAACGGCTGGGGCGGCAACGACACGCTGAAGGGTGGCGACGGCGACGATATCGTCATCGGCAGCGCCGGCACCGACACGATGTCGGGCGGCAGCGGCAAGGACCATTTTGTCTTCAATCTGGTCACCGGTTTCACGCCAGGCGAATTCGATTCCGTCACCGATTTCAAGCACGGCCAGGACAAACTCGACTTTTCGCCGCTCGACACCAACCCCGCAACCGCCAAGGACGATGCCTTCACCTTCCTCGACAAGGAAGGGGCGGCCTTCGACGGCAAGCACGCCGAAATCCGCTTCGACAAACAGGATGGCATCACCGTGGTCGAGGCCGACCTGAACAAGGACGGCTTTGCCGACATTCATATCCAGCTCACCGGAGCGATCAACCTCGACAAGAACGATTTCATTCTCTGATCGGGCATGGCCGCGCGGCCAAGGGAGGCGACGATGACAGTCACGCATACGGGCAATACCTGGTACGGCGACGGCGACAACAACACGATGGATGGCAACAATGCCGCCGAATATATGTACGGCTATGCCGGCGACGACACGCTGAAGGGCCAGGGCGGCAACGATGTGCTCACCGGCGGTCTCGGCAGCGACAAATTGCTCGGCGGAGACGGCAATGACCGGCTGGTCGACCTCGGCGACAGCATTGGCGGCAGCGGCAACCAGCTTGTCGGCAAGGATTCGCTCAATGGCGGCGCCGGCGATGACGTGCTGATCATCCAGTCACCGGACACCGGCGACGTGGTCGATGGCGGCGCGGGCAAGGACAATGTTCAGATAGACTTCTCGCACACGACCTATAGCGGCGTCACCGCCATCAATTTCAGCCTGCTGCAGGGCGGCAGCACTGCCCAGGTCAACGGCATCAACACCGTCTTTGTCACCGGCGTCGAGTCGATGCAGTTCTGGGGCAATATCTACAACGACTTCATTGCCGGCGCCGACGGCAATGACACGATCTACGGCCTCGACGGCGACGATGTCATCAAGGGCGGCGGCGGCAATGATGTGCTCGACGGCGGCTCCGGCATCCAGAATATCGATGGTGGCGATGGCAACGATACCGTCTCTTTTGACCTCTCCGGCGCGGATACGGGCCTCGACATCAAGGTCGCCAACACGCTGGACCTCGGCGCCTTCGGCAAGGTCAGGAATTTCGAGACGTTCGGCGAAGTCTGGACAGGGTCCGGGGCCGATACGGTCGAGACGAACGACAAGGGCGGCACCTTCCACACCGGGGCCGGCGCGGACCAGTTCACCGGCGGCAAGGGCAACGATATCTGGGACATGGGCTCCGGCGCCGATACCGGCACTATGGGCGACGGCAATGACCAGGCCTATGTCCTGGGCAACGACAATTTCGACACCGCGGTCAAGAACATCCACGGCGGCAACGGCAATGACTCGATCCGCACCGCCGCCGGCAGCGAGACCGTCTGGGGCGACGCGGGCAATGATTCCATCGACAGCGGCAAGGGCAATGACGACCTCGAAGGTGGCGAGGGCAGCGACAATCTCGAAGGCGGCGCCGGGACCGATACGCTGAATGGCGGCAACGGCAACGATTTCCTCGAGGCGGATCGCGATCATACCGGTTTCCAGACCGCGCTCACCTTTGACAGTGATCTGTTGAACGGTGACGGCGGCAATGACTCGCTTGAGGGCGGCTACGGCGCCGACACGCTCAATGGCGGCACCGGCAATGACAGTGTCGAGCTGGATTTCTGGGATGGCAGCACCACCAACCCCGACACCGCCGTCGATCATGCCGATGGCGGCGCCGGCAACGACATCCTGAAGCTCGATATCTGGTACTCCCTCGAATGGCAGCTCGACATCACCGTGGGAGCGACGATCCAGGTCAAGGTCGACGGACAAACGCTTGCGATTGCCAAGAATTTCGAGGCGCTCAACATCACCGGCACCGGCGTCGGCGACCAGAAGATCACCGGCGGCGACCTGGCCGACACCGTCTGGACGTCATCGGGCGACGACATCATCAACGGCCTCGGCGGCGATGACACAGTGCTATCCTTCACCGGCAGCGATACGGTGAACGGCGACGACGGCAACGATACGCTGCATGTCGACATCGGTGGAAAGGACGAGGTCGATGCCGGCGCCGGCAACGACACCCTGATTTTGCGCTACTATCAGGACGACACGATCGATCCCGATGCGACCTACGACCTGGGTTCCGGCAAGGACACGCTGGAAATCAATGCCATCACCAAGAAGGTCACATTCGACGGCACCCGTCTCTATGTCGAAGGCCAGCTTGCCGGCACGGTCACGGGTTATGAATATCTGAAGTTCTATGGCTCCAGCGAAGCGACGACGATGAACGGCACCGATGCGGGCGACTTCCTCTACATGGGCGCCGGCAACGACACCGTCAACGGCGGCAAGGGTGACGACTGGATCGACGGCGGCGCGGGCATCAACAAGCTCGACGGCGGCGCCGGAAACAATACGCTGAGCTACGGGACGCAAGGCGTTGGCATCGAAATGACTATCGGCGGCACCAAAACGATCGTGGTGAAGGTCAACGGTGTCGCCACCGACAGCGTCAAAAACTTCGAGAACGTCTTTGGCGGCAGCATGGCCGATACGATCACTGGCGACAGCAAGGACAACACGATCGGCGGCAATAGCGGCAACGACATATTGAAGGGCGTGGGGGGCGACGATTACCTTATCGGTGGAATTGGCCAGGACACGATGACCGGTGGAGCCGGCAAGGATGTCTTCGTCTTCGAGAACACCCTGGATTTCCTGCCGCCAAGCACCAGCCACGACCTGATCACCGATTTCACCCACGGCGACGACACAATCGACCTCTCCACGCTCGACGCCAACGGGGGCGGCAAGGGAAATGCCGCGTTCAGCTTCATCAAGGAGGAAAGCGCCCATTTCACCGGCGCTGCGGGCGAACTCATCTTCGATCAGCACGACAAGCTGACCAGCATCATGGCCGACCTCGACGGCGACAAGGTCGCTGATTTCACGATCGACCTGAAGGGCACGATCGATCTGGTGAGGGGTGATTTCGCATTATAGGCAATGTACGAAAGCATCGAACGATGGCGGGCCGCGCTATCTGGTAACGGCACTGGCGATCATTGTCGTATAGTGCTTTTTCGGGCGATACCTGTAGTTTCCATCAACAATTTATCTGTCAATTCGGCTGACACAGGCGACGGTTTGGCGAACGCCGGTGATGGGCCAAGCGCGCCGGGCGCCTGTGACCGCACGGAATTCATGGCGCTTTTACAAGACCTTGCAAGGCGCGCCCGATGAACGGGCCTACCAATCCCCGCCACGACGATACCGTGTCCACCTTTCACTATTTCGCCTGAAGGTTTTGTAGCCGAAGTGAACAATAACGCGCATTCTGAAATTGACACAACCTTTTAGAGAATTATTAACATCTAATATGATAATATTCTCCTATGAAATACAGCTTCGGAGCGAATATAGTGAAATTGCTCTCGAAAATTCCGCACAACCGCAGCGGAGCCTCTGCAGTCGAATTCGCCCTGGTCTCGCCGCTTCTGATCATGGTGCTTTTGACGTTCCTGGCATTCGGCATCTATCTCACCGCGGCAAATTCCATCCAGCAGATCGCCGCCGACGCGGCACGAACAGCTGTCGCCGGGCTCGATGCCAAGGAACGAAGCACGCTGGCGAACAATTTCATCCGGAAATCCAGCCTGAACTATTTCATGATCGACAAAACCAAATTGACCGTCAACGTCCAGGACGATGCCGGCAACCCCGATCAGTTCACCGTATCGATCGAATATGACGCCCGCAACCTGCCGATCTGGAGCCTTTACACATTCGTATTGCCGGATACCCAGATCCGGCGCTTCTCCACCATCCGCATCGGAGGGCTGTGACATGTTGCATGCGGGAAAAAGGCTGTCGAACCTGGCAGGGTGCAAGAAAGGCAATGTCGCGATCATGACGGCAGTCGCCGCCCCGCTGATCGTCCTCACCGCCGCAGTTGGGCTCGACTACGGAAATCTCACTCTGCAGAAGCGGGCATTGCAGCGGCAGACGGACCTGGCCTCGATCGTCGCCGCTGCCAAAATCAGCGATTATCAACAAGCGCTGCTGCAGCATTTCAGGATGAACAAGCTGAACTTCGCATTGCGTAACGGTTCTGATCTCCTGACATTGAACGGCACGGTCAAATTCGACGGCGCAACCGCCCTGACCAGTTATGATGGATATGCAGACGTTGTGCTTGGACGCTATACGCCCGATCCGGCGATCAATCCCGAACAACGCTTCGTCGCGGGGGCACAGCCTTACGACACTGCCAGGGTGTCGATCCACCAGAAATCCGCGCTGACCTTCGCCTCTCTTCTTGGGCCAGGACCGACCCTTGATGCAGTCGGCACGTCGACAGCCTACAAGCTGGCCTCCTTTTCCGTCGGCTCGCGCCTCGCCAGCATCGACGGCGGGATACTCAACGGCCTGCTCGGCGGCTTGCTCGGCACCAGGCTGTCGCTCTCGGCCATGGACTACGAGGCCCTCCTCAACGCCGATGTCGATGCGCTGAAATTGACGGACAGGATGGGTCTGGATCTCGGCATCACGGCAGGCAGCTACAAGAATCTCCTCGCCACCAAGATCACCTACCGGCAATTTCTCGCCTCGCTGATGAAAACGTCCGGGCTCTCTCCACCGGTTGCCACGATCGTCGGCCAGCTGCAGAAGTCGCTGAATTCGACCCAGATCAATCTGACACTCGCCGACATCTTGGAATTGGGTTCCCTGGACGACAAGCCGATCGGCAGCGGCAGCAGCCTGCTGGTGAATGCCTCGGTGTTTGATCTCGTCAGTGCCGCGGCCGCAGCGGCAAATGCTGGAAAGCAGCTCTCAATCGATCTCGGCGCCACTGTGCCAGGTCTTGCCTCCACACAACTGACCATCGCCATTGGCGAACCGCCGGCCGGCACGCCGATGTTGGCTGTCGGTCAGCCCGGCTCGATCGTCAGAACCGCACAGACGCGGGTGAACCTTACGACCTCGGTCAATGGCCTGTCGGCGATCGCCGGCCTCAAAGTCACCGTACCGCTCTACATCGAGGTCGCCGATGCCGAGGCAAAACTTTCGGCGATCAATTGCTTCGGCGGTGCCAGGAACAATGCCAGCGTCGACGTCCAAGCCGTGCCGGGCATTGCCGAGATTTCCCTTGGCAATGTCGACACCAGCGCGTTCGACAATTTCGGCACGGACCCGCGCGTGACGAAAGCGACGCTCGTCAGTTCTTCGTTGCTGACGATCAAGGGCCTGAGCCATATCGACAGCGCCAATATGAGTCCGAAGACGCTGACCTTCTCGCCGTCGGAGATCAGTAGCGGCGACGTCAAGAGCGTGTCGACCGCCGACACGCTGACGAGCCTCGTCACCTCGCTGTTGGGCAACCTCAAGCTTGACGTCAATGTCCTTGCCGTGACCTTCGGAACACCGCAGGCCGCACAGGATGCACTCGTCACCACAGTTTCGGTTGCCACCGTGCCGATCGACAAGGTGCTCTACAACACGCTGCTGACGCTGGGCGTCAAGGTCGGCGAAGCGGACGTGCGGGTCACCGGCGTCAGCTGCCAGCGGCCCGTATTGGTGAATTGAGGCCGTAGCGCGTCTCGCGCCAGCGGTGGCGCGATGCCAAACGGCACCGCGCCCCTCGCCTTCAGATGCTTTCGTGGAAAAGCTGCTTGGCCGCTTCCACCGTCAGTTCCACCGGGTTGCCGCCGGTCGAGGGATCGGCGACCGCCATGACCGCCATCTCGTCGATCCGGTCCGTGCCGACGCCGAGGCTGGAGAGCTTATCGGGAACGCCGAGGTCTTCGCGCAGCTTCAGCACATAGTCATAGAAGCCGTTGAATCCGCCGGCAATTCCGAGATAGGCCGCTGCGGCGGCGATCCTGCCCTCGATCGCCGAACGGTTGAAGCGCAGCACGGGTGGCATCACCACTGCATTGGTCATGCCATGATGGGTGTGATAGATCGCGCCGACCGGATGGCTGAGCGAATGGATGGCGCCGAGCCCCTTCTGGAACGCGACAGCGCCCATGGCCGCTGCCGACATCATGTTCCTGCGGGCCTCGAGATCCGTGCCATCCTTATAGGCGCGCGGCAGATATTCCTTGACCAGCCGCATGCCTTCGAGCGCGATGCCCTGGCTCATCGGATGGTAGAACGGCGAAGAATAGGCCTCCAAGCAATGCGCAAACGCGTCCATGCCGGTGCCCGCGGTGATCACCTTGGGCATGCCGACCGTCAGTTCCGGGTCGCAGATCGTCACCCCCGGCAGGAATTTCGGATGGAAGATGATCTTCTTGGTATGCGTCTCGGAATTGGTGATCACCGAGGCGCGGCCGACTTCCGAGCCGGTGCCGGCCGTGGTCGGCACGGCGACGATCGGCGCGATGCCTTCTACATTGGCGCGCGTCCACCAATCGCCGACATCCTCGAAATCCCAGACCGGCCGCGTCTGCGCCACCATGAAGGCAACGCATTTGCC
Organism: Rhizobium sp. P2_G2; assembly: GCF_056403555.1. NCBI lineage: Bacteria > Pseudomonadati > Pseudomonadota > Alphaproteobacteria > Hyphomicrobiales > Rhizobiaceae > Rhizobium > Rhizobium sp. P2_G2. The sequence continues at coordinate 21,815 of NZ_JBFUFF010000071.1, read as the reverse complement.
CAGGTCCAGGCCGGAACCGCCGCCAAAGGCGACGACGCCATCATGGCCGCCATCCTTGAACGCCTTGACACCGGCTTCGAGGTTCTTGTCGTTCGGGTTCGGATCGACATCGGCAAAGATCGCGCGGCCGAGGCCACCGGCTTCGAGGACATCGAGCGCCTTCTGCGTGATCGCCATCGGCGCCAGGCCACGATCGGTGATCAGGATCGGCTTCTTCATGCCGAGCGCCTTGCAATGATCGGCGAGTTCGGCGATCCGCCCTACCCCCATCTTGATGGCGGTCGGGTAGCTCCAGTTTGCGGTGATCGGCATTAGAATTGCTTCCTCAGGTGATAGGATTTTGGACGGGTCAGATTATGGAAGCCGAGGATCGACAGCGAACCGCCGCGGCCGGTTTCCTTGACGCCGGTCCAGACCAGCGCCGGGTCGAGATAGTCGGCGCGGTTCATGAACACCGTGCCGGTCTCGATCTGTTCACCAAGCTTCGCGGCGCGCTCGACATCATTGGTCCAAAGCGACGCCGTCAGGCCATATTTGCAATCGTTCATCAGTTCAAGGGCTTCGGCATCGTTCTTCACCTTCATGATGCCGACTGCCGGACCGAAGGTTTCCTCGTTCATGATCGACATGGAATGATCGACGTCGACAAGGATCTGCGGCGCGAGATAGGCGCCGCCATCATCCTGCGGGAACAGTTTTGGATCGACAAGCGCCTTGGCCCCCTTGGCGACGGCTTCGGCGATCTGCTCACGCACGACCTTTGCAAACCGCTTGTTGGCCATCGGCCCGAGCGAGGTTTCCGGATCAAGCGGGTTGCCGAGCCTGTAATTCGATACCCAGGCGACCGATTTCTCGACGAAATCGTCGTAGAGGTTCTCGTTCACATAGATGCGCTCGATGCCGCAGCAGCATTGGCCGGAATTATAGGTGGCGCCATCCATCAACACGTCGACGGCACGTTCCAGATCGGCGTCTTCCATCACATAGCCCGGATCCTTGCCGCCAAGCTCAAGCCCGATGCCGGTAAACGTGCCGGCCGCGGCGCGCTCGATCGACCGACCGCCTTCGACCGAACCGGTGAAATTGATGAAATTGAACTGGCTGTCGGCGATCAGCTTCGAGGTCGTGTCATGGTCGAGGAAGATGTTCATGAATACATCGTCCGGCACGCCCGCCTCGTTGAAGGCGCGCACCAGCCGCTCGCCGACCAGAAGCGTCTGGCTGGCATGCTTGATGACCACTGCATTGCCGGCCATCAGCGCCGGCGCCACGGTGTTGATCGCCGTCATATAGGGATAGTTCCAGGGCGCGATGACGAAGACGACGCCATGCGGCTCGCGGGCGATATAGCGTTCGAAGGCGGCACTCTTCTCGACGCTGATCGGCGCCAGTGCATCATGCGCGATCGAGGCGACGTAATTGGAGCGCTCATTGAAGCCGCGGAATTCGCCGCCATATTTCACCGGCCGGCCCATCTGCCAGGCGAGTTCCTTCACCACATCGTCGGCCATTTCGTTGAGCCGCGCAACGCCCTTCATCACCAGCGATACGCGCTCTTCGAGCGGCCGCTTCGCCCAGTCCTTCTGCGCCTTGCGCACCTTGGCGATCGCCGCCTTGGCATCGTCGAACGCCATCGCCGGACGCTCGGCATAGACCGAGCCATCGACCGGCGAGATACATTGGATCATGGTCATTCTCTTCAGTCTCCCTCTAACAGGCCAGTGTCCTCACATGGCCCGCCGCGCCATAGGCAAGGATCGCCCGGTCGCGGGTAATTATGGTCAAATCATGTTCTCGCGCGGTGGCGATGAGGATGCGGTCTGTTGGGTCGTTGTGAATGGGTATCGGGAGATGCGAAGACGCAATCAATATCTCCGGAGTAGCCGCTTCCACGCTTACGCGACCATTCATGATAAAATCCCCAAACCAACTCGACGCCGTTTTTGTCGTTGGCAGCCGGCCACGGGCGATCRGCATGCCGATTTCCCACGCCGACATTGCCGAGACGGCAATAGTCCCTGCCGCTTTTCGAACCCTGACCAATTCCTTTCGGGCCTCGATCGCGATTGGCTCGTCATGCGCCATCCAAATCATGGCGCATGTATCCAGCAGCAGGCCATCAGCCATCCTGATAGACCTTGCCCCACTCTGGATCAGCAGGCGCCGTCAAATCAAGATCGGCAGGAATGGTCATCGTTCCCTTCATACATCCGAATATCGGATCAGAAAGATCATCCTCTCTGCTTCCGCCTTCCCCGTCGCCTTCACCAGAGCCTGCATTGTCCTTGGCACGGCGAAAGACCAGCTTTTCTCCGGCGATATCCACCGACTCGGTCTCATAGCCTGCGTCCAGCCATTGCTGCGTCATGACGTTATTGGTGGGATTGTTGCTCCACCAAGCCCGTTGCATTTTCGATGGCGGCAGAGTTCGACCGAGTATTCGCTCAATCTCCCGGAACGTCATAGGTRCGTATGTCCGGTTCTGCTGACTCAGGAACTTTCCCAAAGGTTCATATTTGCGCATGGCAAAACTCCTTCATTCGCCAGGCAAAATAAACACCCAAAACCCTACCGTCAAGAAGAAGTGTATGTGGGTGTTTATGAGTGTTTATGCTCTCTCGAACCCTCGCGCCACCTCCCAATCCGTCACCCGGCGGTCATATTCTTCCTGCTCCCAGTGCGCTGCGCGGACATAGTGATCAATCACGTCATCGCCGAACGCACCGCGCAGAAGCGCCGACTTGTCCAGCATTTCCGCGGCGCCGCGTAGCGTTTTCGGCACTTCGCGCACGTCCTTGGCGCCGTAGGCGTCGCCGGTGAAGGGGTCCTCAAGCGCCATCTTCTTCTCGATGCCATCGATCCCGGCCGCAATCAGTGCCGCGAAGGCGAGATAGGGGTTGAGGTCGGAGCCGCCGACGCGGCATTCGATGCGGATACCCTTGGTCTCCTCGCCGCAGAGGCGGTAGCCGGCAGTGCGGTTGTCCTTCGACCAGACCGCCTTGGTCGGAGCAAAGGTGCCGGCGACGAAACGCTTGTAGGAATTGATGTAGGGCGCCAGGAAATAAGTGATTTCGCCGGCATGGGCGAGCAGGCCCGCCACATAGTGCTCCATCAGCTCCGACATGCCGTAGCGGCCCTTGTGGTCGAAGAACAGCGGCTTGCCCTCCAGCGACCAGAGCGACTGATGGACATGCGAGGAACTGCCGGCGGCGTTGTAGTTCCACTTGGCAAGGAAAGTGATCGCCTTGCCGCGCGACCAGGCAATCTCCTTGCAGGCATTCTTGATGATGACGTGCCGGTCGGCCATGGTCAGCGCGTCGGCATAGCGGACATTGATCTCTTCCTGCCCGGCCGAGGCTTCGCCCTTGCTGTTTTCGACCGGAATGCCGGCGCCCTGCAGGCCGTTGCGGATCGCCCGCATCACATCCTCTTCCTTGGTGGTCTGGAAGATGTGGTAATCCTCGTTATAGCCGGAAACCAGCTGGAGATCGCGATAGCCGCTGTGGCGGGCATCGTCATAGGTCTGGTCGAACAGGAAGAATTCGAGTTCGGTGGCCATGAAGGCCTTCATGCCCATTGCTTCGAGCCGTTTGATCTGCTTCTTGAGCACGGCACGCGGCGAATGCGGCACGTCTTCATGCGTGTGGTGATCGAGCACATCGCAGAGTACCATGGCCGTGCCTTCGAGCCACGGCAGGCGGCGCAGCGTGTCGAGATCGGGCTTCATGGTGTAATCGCCATAGCCCTTTTCCCAGCTGGTGGATTTGTAGCCGGAAACGGTCTCCATCTCCATGTCGGTGGCGAGCAGATAGTTGCAGCTATGCGTCTCCTGCCAGGCGCTGTCGACGAAATATTGAGCATGGAAGCGCTTGCCCATCAGCCGGCCCTGCATATCCACCTGCACGGCGAGCACGGTATCGATCCGGCCTTCGGAAACGTCCTTTTTTAGATCGTCGAATGAATAGGCTGCACTCATGAGGAACTCGCCAGTTGGTTGCAGCAGGCATATGCCCGCATGCTCGTTGAAACGACGTATGGTGATTCTCCGGCCCTTTGCGGGCCGGAGAGATAGGAGATCTAAGATTATTGGTAGGCAGTCTCGGCGGCGGCGATGTCGGCCTGACGCGCCTTCACTGCGGCCTCCGTCAACGGCGGGCCGGCAAAGCGGTTACGCTCGAATGCAAACCAGATCACGATCAGAAACACGATCAGACCCACCAGGAAGTAGCCAACCAGTTGGTTCGGCGGCTGGAAGCCGACAAAAGCGAGGATGGCCGCGCCGATAATTGCCAGAACAGCAATCGGCTTCGACCAGACCCCAAGATCAAATGGACCCTTCTTCGTCCACGATTTACCCTYGGCAAGCAAACCCGCGGCAATCGGCATCATGTAGGATACGTAAAGAAACACGGCGCAACCTGAAGCCAGGATAATGTAGGCGCTCGCGTTGGTGCCGGCGAGAAAGCCCAAAATGAAGCAAAGCACTGCGCCGGTAATGACAGCCGGGCCGGGCGTGCGGAAGGTCGGACTAACCTTCCTAAGCCAGCCCGAAGCACCCGGAATGCCACCATCACGGGCGAAGGCAAAAATCATGCGCGACAGTGAGGTCATGYCGGCAAGTGCGCAAAGGAAGTTCGAAGCGACGATACCGACCGAGATGACATCCTTGAGGAACTTCGGCATGTGGCTAGCTTCGAGGGTGTAGGAGAACACCGACCAACCCTTGGCCGCACCTTCGTCAACGCTCGGCATAGCAAGCAGAATTGCAGCGACGAGGATCCAGCCAAACACGCCAGACCAGAACACCGCATTCAGCATGCCACGCGGAACGGCGCGCTGCGCATCGCGCGTTTCTTCCGACGTGTGCGCGGACGCATCGAAGCCGGTTATCGTGTAGCACACATGCAGCAAACCAAGAACGAAGGCGAAGAACAGGCTCTGCGTCGCGGGCCAGGTACCTGCGCCCGGGTCGCCCGTATAGTTCTTGAATGTCACCAAACGGGAAAAGTCGAGTGGGACAGGCGAGCCAAAAATAAGGCCGAGAATGATCGCGATGGAGATGGCAAAGATCAGATAGCCCGAAAAGTCTGTAAGTAGCGTGGTGACGCGAATGCCCATGTAGTTCATCGCAGCCTGAATTGCCGTGATGATCGCAACCCAGATCACCAGGCTTGTGCCGGTGAAACTCGCTGCGTCCATTCCGAACATGCCGACGAGAACGAGATCGCGCAGCAGCAGGTAAACGCCATAATTGACTGACGCGACAACGAAAAGCAGGCCAAACAGATTGATCCAGGCAGTCGCCCAGCCCCAGCCCTTGCCGCCAAGGATCGAGGACCAATGATAAAGTCCGCCGGCTGTCGGATAGGCCGATGCGATCTGCCCCATGGAAGCAGCGACGATGAGCGCAAAGATTGAACCGACGATCCAGCCGATGCCGATCGAACCACCTCCCGCAGCGCCGAGAGCCACGGTATACGCACCGATGCCGCCCGCCAGAATGCAAATGATCGAAAAGGAAATGGCGAAGTTGGAAAAGCCGCTCATGCGACGGTGAAGCTCCTGGGCATAGCCCATGGAGTGCAGGACATTTGTGTCCTGCTTATTCTGGTCGTCTGTATAACCTGACATTGTTCATGGTCCCTGTTCCCCTCCGGCCGCACCATGCTGCCGGACCTTCTCATGCACTTTATGACCCGCGCGATCATTGGCGCCGCGCGGTGTTGAGATCGTCTCCTCAGGCGGGGATGGACAGGCTTTCCCTGATCAGTCCCGCCAGAAAACCGGCCATGACCTCCTGGCCGGCTTCATCTCGTATAAGGTCGTTGCGGACCTCGATCATGACATTCATCAAGCCGTTTGCAAGCCCGTGCAGTTTGAGCGTGTGGGTGACGCCGTCCGCCGGCCCGTAAGGCTCGTTGCGGCGAACGCGGTAGCGGCGGGCCTTTTCGGCAAAGCCCAGCATTTGGTCGGCAAGCCGGCTGTCGGTGTCGTGCAGGATACCGATTTCGACATCGCGCTCCGCCCCTTTATAAACCGGCGTGAACGAATGCATCGTCACCAGCACCGTGTCGCGCCCCACGGCCCGACGCTCGGCGATGCGGTGCGCGATTGCCTGTTTGAACGGCATGTAGATCGCCTCGGTCCGCGCCCGGCGGTCGCTCTCCGACAGATCGACATTGCCCGGTATGTCGTAAATCTCGCTGCGGGCCGGCATGGCATCGGCCGCCTCGGGCGGCCGGTTGCAATCATAGGCGAGCCGCGAGAAATTCTGGTAGATCAGGGCAGCATCAAGCGCTTTCGACATCCCCAGCGCCACGCCGAGTGCCCCCGGATCCCAGGCGATATGCGCCTCCAGCGCTTCGGCATCGAGCCCTAGCGAGCCGAGCCGCGCTGGCAGCCGGCGGCTTGCATGCTCGCAAATCAGCAGCACGTCTCCCCGGCCTGCGGTATTGGTTTCGCTGACCGGTGCCCCGTCTTCGGCCGTCAGCAGATGCAAATCGTCCGACATTCCCCCACGCCTTCGCTTTTCTGTAATAATTTCTTCAGTTTTCATCCGTTGTCAATCGAGACAATGAAGAATCCCATCCAAAAAAGCTGTTGACTCGCAATGTTGTTTTCATTTCATATTGCGTAAATTCCGGCGCAGACCGGAAGGGAATGGGGGACACGTGTCCAGCACCACCAAGACAGTCTCAGACATGATCACCGCACGTTATGACCAGATGACGCGCGCCGAAAAGCAATTGGCCAACAGCCTGCTCGACAATTATCCGGTCTCCGGACTGGGCTCGATCACCACGGTGGCCGAGGCGGCGAATGTCTCGACCCCCACGGTCGTGCGCATGGTGCAGAAGCTGGGCTTCAAGGGTTTTACCGACTTCCAGGTGCGGCTGCATCAGGAACTCGAAGAGACGATTTCCAACCCGATCACCAAGCACGAGCGCATGGCGCCCAATGCTCCAGGCGCCCATATCCTCAACCGCTTCGCCGAGGCGGTGATGAACAATATGCGCCAGTCGCTGGGTTCGCTCGATCCGGCCGAATTCGACAATGCCGCCAGGCTGATCGGCGACCGAAAGCGGGCCGTCTATCTTGCCGGCGGCCGCATCACCGGCGCATTGGCCGAATATTTCTTCACCCATCTGCAGGTGATCCGGCCCGGCGTGACGCGCATCTCTCCCAACGCATCGAGCTGGCCGCATTATGTGCTCAACATGAACCGCGGCGACATACTCATCCTGTTCGACATCCGCCGCTACGAGAGCCAGCTTGAGGCGTTGGCCCGCACAGCCGCCGAGCATGGTGCGGAAATCATCCTGTTCACCGACGTCTGGGGCTCGCCGATCGCCAAGCATGCGCGCCACGTCTTCCGCCTTGACATCGAGGCGCCGTCGGCCTGGGATTCCTCAGTCGTCACCCTCATCGTCGTCGAAGCGCTGATCGAGGCGATCCAGGGATCGCATTGGGAAAAAACACGCGAACGCATGACAATGCTGGAATCGCTGTTCGAATCGACACCGCTGTTTCGTAAGCCTGTTGCCGGCGAATAACCGGTAAGTTGAATTAGCAGTTTCGAAGTAACGTGTACAGTTTTGTTCAGTGCACAAAACTGTCACACAGACGTCATGGAATAAATCTAACAGCACGCTCACCGCTTGAAACTAGAAAGAGGAGAAAGTCAGTGAAAACCCTCAATACACTCGTCGCAGTCAGCTGCGCGGCACTCATGGCCTCGACGGCCAGCGTCCGTGCTGCGTCCATGGATGACCTCGTCAAGGCTGCCAAGGCCGAAGGCGAACTGACCGTCATCGCCCTGCCGCACTCCTGGTGCAACTACGGCGGCGCGCTGGAAGCCTTCAAGGCCAAGTACGGCCTCAAGGTCAACGAACTGAACCCGGACGCCGGTTCGGGCGACGAAGTCGAAGCCATCAAGGCCAACAAGAACAACAAGGGCCCGCAGGCTCCTGACACCATCGACGTCGGCCTCTCCTTCGGCCCGACGGCCAAGAAGGACGGCCTGCTGCAGCCCTACAAGGTCTCGACCTGGGACAGCATTCCGGATAGCGCCAAGGATGCCGACGGTTTTTGGTACGGCGATTACTACGGCGTCATGTCGCTGCTCGTAAACAAGGATCTGGTCAAGGAAGCCCCGAAGGATTGGGCCGACCTGCAGAAGCCGGAATTCGCCAACATGGTCTCGCTCGCCGGTGACCCGCGCACTGCCAACCAGGCCGTTTCGGCCGTGTTCGCGGCTGGCCTGGCTGCTGCCAATGGGGACGTCTCCAAGGCTGGCGATGCCGGTCTCGCCTTCTTCAAGGACCTGAATGCCAAGGGCAATTTCGTGCCGGTCATCGGCAAGGCTGCCTCCTTCGCGCAAGGGACGACCCCGATCATCGCTGCCTGGGACTACAACGCGATCTCCTGGGGCGACAGCCTGAACGGCAACCCGCCCTATGAAGTCGTCGTGCCGCAGAACGGCGTCGTCGCTGGCGTCTATGTCCAGGCGATCTCGGCTTACGCTCCGCATCCGAACGCTGCGAAGCTCTGGATGGAATACCTCTATTCCGACGAAGGCCAGATCGAATGGCTGAAGGGCTATTGCCACCCGATCCGCTTCAACGATCTCGCCAAGGCCAACAAGATCCCGGCCGACCTGATGAAGAAGCTGCCGCCGGCTGCCGGCTATGCCAAGGCCGTCTTCCCGACGCTCGACCAGCAGGCCGCCTATAAGAAGGCGATCACCGAACAGTGGGACAAGGTCGTCGGCGCCAACGTCCAGTAATAACCGACTTTGCATACCTTCCCGGGCGCCCTCGCCCGGGAAGGCTTTTATGGCATTTCACTTCCCCCATTTCCCGAAACCGGTGACCCCTTATGGCGCAGTCCCAAGGCTTAGTGAACCGGCGTGTGATCATGGATTGGCTCGGCATCGCGCCATTCATGCTGTTTGCGCTGTTGTTCCTCATCATTCCGACGCTTTATCTTGTCAGCGGCGCCTTCTTCAACAAAGACGGACAGTTCACTCTCGCGAACTTTCTCTTTGCGCCAAACATCATTGCTTCCTATTGGATTTCGATCAAGATCAGCCTTGCATCCGGTATCGGCGGCCTGCTTATCGGCTTTTTCCTTGCCTGGGCGATCACCATGGGCGACTTGCCCGGATGGGTACGCAGCTTTACTTTGACGTTCTGTGGTGTTGCCTCGAATTTCGCTGGTATCCCGCTGGCCTTCGCCTTCCTGTCGACCCTTGGGCGCACCGGCCTGCTAACCTGGTTCATGACGAATTATCTGGGCTTCAATATCTATGCCCATGGCTTTAGTATCTTGAGCTTCTTCGGCCTGACGCTCACTTACATGTATTTCCAGATCCCGCTGATGGTGTTGATCATCACCCCGGCTTTGGACGGCATCAAAAAGGAATGGCACGAGGCAGCATCAATCCTCGGTGCTGATACCTGGCAATACTGGCGCATGGTCATCCTCCCGGTTCTCTGGCCGAGCCTTATGGGCACCTTCCTGCTGCTATTCGCCAATTCCTTCGGCGCTATCGCCACAGCCTATGCGCTGACCGGGTCGTCCCTGAATATCATACCTATGCAGCTCTACGCTCAGATCCGCGGCGACGTTCTGCACAACCCCAATCTTGGTTATGCTATCGCGCTTGGCATGGTGGTCATCACCGGCATCTCCAACTTCCTCTACATTTGGCTGCGCATCCGCGCTGAACGGTGGCAGAAATGACCGGCAAAAAGATCCTCGCCTGGTTGGCAGTCCTCATCTCGGCAACCTATTTCTTTCTGCCGCTGGTCGCGACCTTCTTGTTTTCGCTCAGCATGCGCCGCGGCGTCTATTCTTTCGACGCATACGCCTCGGTGTTCTCGGATGTGCAGTTCCGGGAAACCTTCAGCTACTCCATCCTGATGGCGGTGTTGACGATCATTATCGGCATGCTGCTGATCGTTCCGACGGCGTACTGGGTGCGGCTGCGCGTGCCGCAGATGCGTCCGGTCGTCGAATTCATCACGCTGCTGCCATTGGTCATCCCGGCAATCGTCATCGTCTTCGGCTATCTCACGCTCTACGGCTCGGCCTCGCCGCTCTATCTGCCGTTCACCGCGTTCGATCGGACAACGGATCTGCTGCTGGTCTTTTCGTTCATGACTCTGTCCCTGCCTTACATGTATCGTTCCGTTGACACCTCCATGCGGGCGATCGACGTGCGTGTGCTGACCGAGGCCGCTGAAAGCCTTGGTGCATCCGGTCTGACCATCATGTTCCGCTGCATCTTCCCGAACGTGATGAGCGGCGTACTCTCCGGCTCATTCATCGCATTCGCAATTGTCATCGGCGAATTCACCATGCCGTCGTTGCTCAACAGGCCGGCTTTCGGCCCCTATCTGCAGCTCATCGGCGCCAACCGCGCCTATGAACCGTCGGCACTGGCAATGATCGCCTTCATCATGACCTGGGCCTCGATGGGCCTCATCAACATCGCATCGCGCTTCCAGAAAATGTCGCGCGCCAAGGCTTGAGGACAATTCCATGGCATTTCTCGAACTGAAAAACGTCCAGAAGACCTACGGCCAGACTCAGGTCGTCAAGGACTTCAACATGGACATCGAGAAGGGTGAGTTCATCTCCTTTCTCGGACCGTCCGGCTGCGGCAAGACCACGACATTGCGCATGGTCGCAGGCTTCGAAACCCCCACTGCCGGCGACATCTCGATTGCCGGCGTGCGCCAGAACGACCTGAAGACCAACCAGCGCAATATCGGCATGGTGTTCCAGGCCTATGCGCTGTTCCCCAACATGAGCGTGACGGACAATGTCGGCTTTGGCCTGCGCGTCAAGGGCATCGACAAGGCGCAAGCGGGCAAGACGATCACCGAAATGCTGACGCTGGTCGGTCTCGCCCATCTCGCCGACCGCTACCCGTTCCAGCTGTCGGGCGGACAACAGCAGCGCGTGGCGCTCGCCCGCGCGCTGGCCATCAAGCCGCAAGTGCTCCTGCTCGACGAACCACTCTCGGCGCTCGACGCCAAGATCCGCGTGTCACTGCGCGAGGAAATCCGCGCCATCCAGCAAAAGATGGGCATCACCACCATCTTCGTCACGCACGACCAGGAAGAAGCGCTGTCGATCTCGGACCGCATCGTCGTCATGTATCAGGGCCGCGCCGACCAAATCGGCACGCCCTTCGAGATTTACAACCGTCCGCAGACTAAATTTGTCGCCACCTTCGTCGGCACCCTATCGATCATTGGCGCCACGGTTGCCGATCCCTCAGCCAACACGGTCACCATCGGCAGCACGACCGTCAAGCTCAACGAGCCACTCGGCAACGTCAAGACAGGCGACAAGCTCAACCTGGCGCTCCGCCCCGAAGCCCTTTCGGTCTCCGGCAGCAGCCACCGCGATTTCGCCCTTTCGGGCAAGGTCGAAGCGGTGAGCTTCCTCGGCTCGGTGATCCGTACTAAGCTCAATGTCGAGGGTCAGTCGATCTCCTTCGACATGTTCAACGACCCACAAGCCAAGCCGCCGGTCGTCGGCGACACGCTCGAAGCCCGTTTCTCGGCCAGCGACCTGCTGATCGTGCGGGATTGATGGACACGGCCGGACGACCAATCGTCCGGCCAATCCCGATCGCGCTATTTCTTTCCGAACAGCAATCTCAGCCCCGATAGTCATGCACCGCGCCCAACCGGTCCTCGATCGCATAGCATCCGTCCCCCTGGTCCCGCACCGGGCTGTCGCTGAGCTGCACCTTGCCATGCCCGCCGGGAATATCGAGGATATAGGCCGGCATGCAGAGGCCAGAGACGAGACGGCGCAGTTCGGCGACGATCGCCCTGCCCTCTTCGATCGGCAGCCGGAAATGGCTGGTTCCCGGCGCGAGGTCGGGATGATGCAGATAATACGGCTTGATCCGGTTCTCGACGAAGCGCCGCATCAGATCGGCGAGCACCGCCGGATCGTCATTGACGCCGCGCAGCAGCACCGACTGGCTGACCATCATGATGCCGCTATCGATCAGCCGCGCGCAGCCGGCCCTTGCCGCATCCGTCAACTCGCGCGGATGGTTGGCGTGCAGGGCGATATAGACGGTCTTGCCGGCAGCCTGCAGAGCCTCGACCAACGCCGCATCGATCCGCTCGGGATCGACAACCGGAACGCGGCTATGAAAGCGGATCACCTTCAAATGCTCGATCGCGCCGAGCCGCTGCATCAGTTCCTTGAGCCGCCGCGCCGACAGCACCAGCGGATCGCCGCCGGTGATGATCACCTCCCATATGTCCGGATGGCCGGCAATATAAGCCAGCGCGGCATCCAGCGCCTCGCCTGACAGCGTGCCGTCACCCTGCGGCCCAACCATTTCGCGGCGGAAGCAGAAGCGGCAGTAGACCGGGCAGACATGCACGGCCTTGAGCAGCACCCGGTCCGGATAGCGATGCACGATGCCCTCGACCGGGCTTTTCGCATGGTCGCCGATCGGATCCGGTCGCTCCTGCGGCAATCGGGTCAATTCGGCCGGATCGGGAATATATTGCCGGGCGATCGGATCGTGGGGATTGGTGGGATCGATCAGTTGCGCCACGCTCCGGGTAACGGAAACGGCATAGCGGGCGGCGACAGCTTCCACCGCCTCGGCTTCGCCAAGGGAGATCAGGCCGGCTTCCATCAGCTGTTTGGGGGTGGTGAGGGCGTTCATTCCATCAAGCCCCCCACCTGACCGGCGCCCACATCACCTGGTCGATCCTTGCCGCACCGCTTGCCAGCATCGCCAGCCGGTCAAACCCTAGCGCTGCACCGCTCGCCTCCGGCATCACAGCCAGTGCCGCGAGAAAATCCTCATCCAGCGGATAAGTCTCGCCATAAATGCGGCRCTTCTCCGCCATCTCCATCTCAAAACGCCGCCGCTGCTCATCGGCATCGGTCAGTTCGCCAAAAGCATTGGCCAGTTCCACGCCACAGACATAGAGCTCGAAACGCTCCGCCACCCGGCTATCGCGCGGTGATTTCCGCGCCAGCGCGGCCTCCGCGGTCGGATATTCGCAAAGGATCGTCGCCCGACCGATGCCGAGATGCGGCTCGACCTTCTCGACCAGAACCCGGGAGAAAAGATCGGACCAGGTATCGTCCGCCGCCGTCCGAATGCCCGCGCCCTGCACCAGAGCCTCCAACGCCTCCCGATCCGTCGATCCATCCGGAAAAATCGTCGCCATCAGGTCGATGCCGGCATGACGGGAAAACGCCTCCGCCAGCGTCAGCCGTTCGGGCGCAAGCGCCGGATCGCATTCCAGCCCGCGATAGCGGAACAGGCTTTGCCCGCCCGCCTCGGCCGCAAGCCTGAGCATTGCCGCGCAATCCTGCATCAGCGCTTCATAAATCTCGCCGGCCCGATACCATTCGAGCATGGTGAATTCCGGCTGGTGCGTCGGTGAGGTCTCGCGGTTGCGGTAGACATGGGCGAAGGTGAAGATGCGCCTTTCACCGGCCGCGAGCAACTTCTTGCAGGCGAATTCCGGCGATGTGTGCAGGTAATAGGGATGTGCCACGCCGTCCGAGCCGATCAGCGCGGTCTCGAAGGCGTGCAGATGCGTCTCGTTGCCGGGCGATATCTGCAGGGCTGCCGTATCGACCTCGATGAAATCGTCACCCAGGAAGAAATTACGCAACGCCGCCTGCACCCGATTGCGGGCCAGTAGAAACGGCCGACGGTCGGCATGCACGTCCGGTTGCCACCAGGGCGATTGCGAGGCGGTGTCACTCATAGCGTTTTTCGTCAATTCGGTCTGGCAATTTAGCCATTTTCGGGTTAGTAGCGCGCCACACATTCAAGAAAAGCGCATCCTGGCCGGCTTGCTGCCGTCCTTTAAAGCGCCTTCCAACACGTGACAAGGACGTCTTATGGCAAAAGTGATCGCTTCCCAGCTTCGCAAGGGCAATGTCGTCGATATCGACGGCAGGCTCTACGCTGTGCTGACCGCGGAGAATTTCCACCCCGGCAAGGGCACGCCGGTGACCCAGATCAACATGCGCCGCATCTCCGACGGCGTAAAGGTGTCGGAACGCTGGAAGACCACCGAACAGGTCGAACGCGCCATCGTCGAGGATATCAACTTCCAGTACCTCTACCAGGATGGCGAAGGCTTTCACTTCATGAACCCGGAAAACTATGACCAGGTTGCCGCCAGCGCCGACATGGTCGGTGACGACAAGGCCTACCTGCAGGAAGGCATGAAGGTCGTGCTCTCCATCCACGAAGGCAATCCGATCGCCCTGGAACTGCCGCGCCACGTCATTCTCGAAGTCGTCGAGACCGAGCCGGTGGTCAAGGGCCAGACGGCCTCTTCCTCCTACAAGCCGGCCATGCTCTCGAACGGCATCCGCTCCGCCGTCCCGCCGCATGTCGACGCCGGCACCCGCATCGTGGTGCTGACCGAAGACGGCTCCTATGTCGAGCGCGCCAAGGACTGATCGAGGTCCGACTGGTTTTATGAAACGGCTCGCCGCAAGCGGGCCGTTTTGTTTTTGAAAGGGCGATCGCCCTTGGCATTGCATCGCTCAACGTTCTTCCGATCTCTCGACAAGACGCTCCGCCAGGCTTATCGACTAGGCGGCTTGGAACCGTTGCGGGCATGCGGGAGGAACGATGATCGCCTTGGACAACAACAGTCTGGTGCGTGGCAGCTACGCGCCCGGTTTCGACAGCGTCGTGCGGGAATTCGAGCGCAATTTCGCCGAGCGCAATGATGTGGGTGCCGCCTTTGCGGCGGTGCACGACGGCAAGACCGTGGTTGACATCTGGGGCGGCTATGCGGTGCCCGGCAAGCTCTGGGAAGAGGAAACGCTGCAAGTCGTCTTCTCCGGCACAAAGGGCCTGATCGCGTCCTGCATGCTGATCCTGATCGAGCGCGGCCTGATCGACATAGACGCGCCGGTGGCAAAATATTGGCCGGAATTCGCCCAGAATGGCAAACAGACCGTGCGGATACGCCATGTCGTTTCACACGGTGCCGGCCTGCCGGGCATCACGGCGCCGCTCACCTATGCGGATCTCGCCGACCATGAGAAGATGGAGAACCTGCTCGCCGCCCAGGAACTGGCACGCGATCCGGACGCCTTCCACTGTTATCATGCACTGACCATCGGCTGGCTCTGCGGCGCCATTATCCGCCGCGTCGATGGCCGTAGCCTCGGAAAATTCTTTGCCGAGGAAGTGGGCCGCCCGCTTGGACTCGACGCCTGGATCGGCTTGCCCGAAAGCGAGGAATATCGTGTCGGCCGTATCGAGCGCGATCCGAAAAGCCCCTGGGACGAGCCGCCGGCCAGCGATCCGGTGCAGAAATCGATCTGGGAAAACCCGCCGCTCTTTCCCGCCGACGGCCTGCCCTGGAACAGTCGCGCCTGGCATGCGGCAGAAATCCCGGGCGGCGGCGGCCTGGCCACGGCACGCGCCATGGCCCGCTACTACGGCTGCCTCGCTCGCGGCGGCGAGATCGATGGCGTGCGCATCCTCAGGGAAAACACCATCCACGCCGGTCGCAACGAACGCTCGCGCTTCTACGATCCCTATATTCTCGAAACCATGGCCTTCGGCACGGTCTTCGCGCTGCAGACCGAGCAGCGGCACCTCGGCCCGCCCAGCGACGCCTTCGGACATGGCGGCGCCGGCGGTTCGATACATGGCGCCTGGCCTTCGTCCCGCACCGGCTTCTCCTATACAATGAACCAGATGCGCATCGACCCCGACGACAGCCGCTCGCGCGACCTGCTCAACGCGCTCCACAGGATCGTGTCCGGCTGAGCCACTGTAACTTTTCATTGCTTTGCCGTGCGGAGTTCGCCGCACGGTGTTAAGGTTCGGTTAAGTATAATTGGCAAGGATTGAACCCGCACCGGCTACCGGTGATTTGAGCGGGCGGGGGAT
Organism: Rhizobium sp. P2_G2; assembly: GCF_056403555.1. Lineage (NCBI taxonomy): Bacteria > Pseudomonadati > Pseudomonadota > Alphaproteobacteria > Hyphomicrobiales > Rhizobiaceae > Rhizobium > Rhizobium sp. P2_G2. Next base: position 5,881 of record NZ_JBFUFF010000071.1, on the reverse strand, counting down.
GCCCGCATATCGATTTGAGGGGCACGGCTATGCCGATCATCACTTTTGCCAATACCAAGGGCGGCGCCGGAAAAACGACGGCGGTGCTGTTGCTTTCCACCGAACTTGCCCGCCAGGGCCATCGCGTCACCATTCTCGATGCCGATCCACAGCGCTGGATCAGCCGCTGGCATGAAACGGGAACGCCGCTCGAGAACATCAACGTCGTCTCCTATGTCACGCAGGCGACCATCCAGTCGGTGCTCGATGCCAATCGCAGCAAGACAGACTATTTCGTCATCGACCTGCCGGGCGCTTCCACCCCGCTGCTCGCCACCGCCGTTGGCATGTCCGACCATGTGCTGATCCCGATCCAGGGCTGCGCCATGGATGCCAAGGGCGGCGCCCAGGTGCTGGAACTGCTGCAATATCTGGAGAGCAAGGCCAATATCCTGATCCCGCATTCCGTCGTGCTGACGCGGGTCAACTCCATGGTGACGACCAGGGCGCTCTCGGCGGTCAAGCAATTGCTGGCCGAACGCAAGGTGCGGCTGCTCGACACGCCGATCATCGAGCGCGCCGCCTATCGCGATCTCTTCGATTATGGCTGCAGCCTCTATGAAATGGAGGCCGAGCGCTTCAGCAATCTCGACAAGGCCAAGGAAAATGCCCAGGCCTTCGCCAACGAAGTGCTGGGCTATGTCCCGAACCGCAATGTCCGGCCGAAGGAAACGGCGCTGCCGCGCGCGGCGCGTACGGCGGCCTGAGCAGGCTGACAAGCGCAGTCTCCCGAAACTGGCCACCGGTTTCGAGATAAGGACATGCGCAAACCAAAGAACTCCAGAGCGCTACGCGCTTTGGGCTTCAGAACAGCGCATCCTCGAACAGGTCCTCGTCGCTCTCGATCTTGGCAGCGACGGGCGCTTCTTCGACCGCGTCCATCGGAAGATAGGCCAGGTGGATGTCGCGCTCCGACACCATGGTGTAGATCTTGAAAATGCGGTTGCTGAGCCCGGATACGGCAGCCGCAACGTCCGAGATGTCACCCTGGACGAGGTCGGCAAGCCCGTCCGCAGTCCGCACGCAATCGTCCAGCACCTCGCCGAGTTCGCTTTCGAAATCGAGCGTGCCGATGGCGGCGCTGACCTTGGTGAACACCTCCTGCCCTTCCCGCTCGAATTCGCCGATGCCGGCGTCCATGCGCTCGGACACCTGGTGAATGGCCGTCAGCGCCTGGTTGAGCGGCTGGCTGATATCCATGCCACCCTCGCCCTTGTCCTGCGACAAGGCGCCGGCCGCGCCTTCGAAACGCTGCAATTCCGCCAGCACCTTGTTGGCGGGCTCTTCAAGCTTTTCGGCGAAGAAGCGCAGTTCGCCACTGACGACATTGACCGCACGGCCTTCGTCGCCGAGCCTGGAGCAACGCAGGTTGGAGTTCAGCGCCATATAGTGGATGTCGGTCTTGATCGCCCGGATCATCTCGATGCCGGCGAGCAGGCTTTGCGCCGTGGCGGTGGTGGAGCGGGCGACGCCGTCAGCCTGCGTGCTTGTCTCGCTCACGCTGCCGACCAGCGTGCTGGCGGCCTGGACATTCTGCTCGAGCCCGCTCAGGAAATTGCTGTTGCCGTTATCGCTCTTCCGATGCATCTGCTCGCGCAGCGCCATAATGTCGCGTGCATCGTCGACGAAGCGCGACATGGTTTCGAGAATCTTGCGGCTATCGCGCTGGAAATCGGCGACCGTCTCTGCCATCTGGGCCGCAGCCAGCTGGCTGATCGCGCCGTCGACACGGGCGAGCGCATCCTCGCCCAGTTCCGCGGCCTCGGCGGACGCCCTGAACTCATCGAAGAAGACGAAGCTCGAACGGATATGCTCGATCCGCTGGCGGGTGATGTCGCCGACCTGCAATGCCGAGAGCACCGTGGCGATCTTGCCCTGGATGCCGCGTGCCAAGGCCTTCACCTCGTTGGCAATGCTGGCGAGATTGCGATGATGCTCGGCCACCTTGCCCGCATTGTGCTCGAGATCGTGGACGATCTGGGGAACCACATTGCCGTAGTTCTTCGAGATATTGCCGGAAAACACCTTGGCGCCGGAGAGCTGCTGATGCATGGCGGCAAGCTGGGCAGCGAATTTGTTGACCTCGTCGGAACCGGACTGGATGCGTTCCCGGATCTCGTCGGCGAAGCCGGCGAACTCCGCCAGCCCCGCGCCGGTGATTTTCACGGTAACCGCAAAGGTCCTGAGATAGCGCATGGTGTCGCGCATGTCGGCGATACTGTCCTGCATCGCCTTGCAGATGCCGGCGAGCGCCTCGAAACCCTTGAGACGGGAGAGCTCGAAGGTAGGCAGCCGCGCCAGTTCGCGCGCCGTCGTCTGGATGCGCTCGATCGTCTCGGTCGACGTCTGGCCGTCCAGAGCGCCCGTCAAGGTATCGAGCGAACCGATGAGCCGCTTGAGAATATCCATGATGGCGACCAGCACGGCGCCGCCTTCAAGGAATTTCTTTTCCAGTTTGCTGTGAGCGGCGGCCAATTTATTATCGAGCATTGCCCGGTCGGCCATCGTATTCGCCCGCTGCGTCGCGTCCCGTTTCAGCACAGTTATATCCCCATGCAGGTTCCCATTCTTGCCTGACCGTAACGGCGAGCCACGAAGGACCGGTAAATTCGTGCCCCGGTTGCCCCCTTCATTTGCGGAATTGGTTAGCAATTCACCTTAAAATCGTTGAGAAATTTAGCCACACGCAACACAACATCGGTAAGCCGATGAAAACATTGTATTTTTATTAATGCTTCAACAAGCAAATTATATTTAAGGATATATGAATACTTTGCTCCTAAAAATAGCATGTGACAAAAATCACCCAATTTCTCAGTGCGCGAATTAACCGTTTGTTATCCCAATCACTGGAGTTTTGATGAGGGCTGAAGGGGTTCTGATCCAAATTATTAGCGAGGGATATCATGGCATATCTGGTCCCGCCAAAAGTAAATATTCGTAATGTGAAAGACGTTCACAGCGAACTGTTGACGAATTTCAAAAATAGCGCCGCCGTCGAGATCGACCTCAGCGCCTGCGAAGATGCGGATCTTTCGCTCATCCAGTTGATCGAAGCCGCGCGAAAATCCGGCGCAGCACAATCCAAGGACGTCAGTCTGACGAAACCTGCCACTGATATGGTTTGCGCAATACTCGAGCGAGCAGGATTTCTTCAATCCTTCACGGGCGACGATGCGCGTTTTTGGCTCCACCGAGAGGTTCTGTAAATGTCTGCAAATATTCTGACTGTCGATGATTCCGCCAGCATCCGGCTGACAACGAATGTCGCGCTCTCCAGCGCCGGCTATATGGTCACGGAAGCCGTCAATGGCGCCGAAGGTATTGCCAAGGCGACGTCGGGCAATTTCGACCTGATCGTCACCGACCTGAACATGCCGGTCATGGATGGCCTGACCATGATCCGCGAGCTGCGCAAGATCCCGAGCCAGATGGGCATTCCGATCATCTTCCTGACGACCGAGTCCGATGGTTCGATCAAGCAGCAGGCCAAGGAAGCCGGCGCCACCGGCTGGCTGACCAAGCCCTTCGACCCGGAAAACCTGGTGAAGATCGTCAAAAAGGTGCTCGGCAAATGAGCCATCCTGATCCTATCGACGTCTTCCGCACGGAAGCGGCCGAGCTGCTGGAGGCGATCGAAGCCGGCCTGCTCGACCTGATCGACAACCTCACCGACAAGGAACAGATCGACGCCGTCTTCCGCAGCCTGCACACCCTCAAGGGGTCGGGCGCGATGTTCGGCTTCGAGGCGCTCGCCGGCTTTACGCATCATTGCGAAACCGCCTTCGACCGCGTCCGCAAGGGTGAAGTCCCCGCCACCGTGTCGCTGATCTCGGCGGTCCTTGAAGCCAAGGACCATATGCGCACGCTGGTGGAAACGCCGAACGGCGACCACGAAGCCGTCAGCATCGTCCTGCTCGACAAATTGCAGCGCGCCGTCGAGGCAGCCGCATCCGGCGAGGAGCTCGCCGTGACGCCTGAGGTCGAAGCCGGCCCGAAGCAAACCAGCTTCAAGGTGCGGTTCTCCCTGCCGGCCAATGCCATGGCCAACGGCACCAACCCGCTGCCGCTGCTCGACGAACTGCGCGAACTCGGCGAATGCGCGATCACGGCCGAGCGCAACTCCATCCCGGTGCTCGATACCCTCAACCCAGCCGACCTCTACATCGGTTGGACTGTCGAGCTGAAAACATCGAAGTCGCGTTCGGCGATCGAGGATGTCTTCATCTTCGTCATGGATGACATGGAGCTCGACATCACCGAGGTGGCTGAACCTGCCAAGGCCGCTCCGGCTGCCGCGCCGGCACCGGTCCATGCCACGCAGCCGACGGCCTCGGCGCTGGTTGCCGCACCTCAGGCGAAAGCTCCGGAAGCCAAGGTTACCGCACCGGCCGCAGCCAACGACGCCAAGGCCAATGATACAAAGGTCGCCGACGCCAAAGCGGGTAAGGGTGCTGAGAACGTTCGCGTTCCCGCCGAACGCCTCGATGAACTGATGGACCGGGTCGGCGAACTCGTCATCGCCCAGTCGCGCCTCTCGCAGCTCGCCGGCGCAAGCGGCGATATCGCGCTGCGCGCCGTCTCCGAGGACATCGAACGGCTTTCGGGCGAGTTGCGCGACACGATGATGGTGCTGCGCATGGTGCCGGTCACCCAGCTGTTCGGCCGCTTCCGCCGCCTCATCCATGATCTGGCCCATGAAACCAGGAAGCAGATCGAGCTGACCACCGAGGGCGAAACCACCGAAGTCGACAAGAGCGTCATCGAACGGCTGGCCGACCCGCTCGTTCATCTGGTGCGCAATTCCTGCGACCACGGCCTCGAAACGCCGGAAGAACGCGTCGCTGCGGGCAAGCCGCCCATGGGCCGCGTGTCGCTCTCGGCCCGCCAGACCGGCGGCGAGGTGACGATCATGATCCGCGACGATGGCCGCGGCATCAATCGCGAGCGCGTTCGCGCCAAGGCGGAAAGCTCCGGCATCATCGCGCCCAATGCGGTGCTCTCCGATCAGGAACTGCTGCAGCTGATCTTCCAGCCGGGCTTCTCGACGGCACAGAGCGTCACCAACCTCTCCGGCCGCGGTGTCGGCATGGACGTGGTCAAACGCACCATCGATGCGTTGCGCGGCTCGATCAATGTCACTTCCATCCCCGGCAAGGGTTCGGACATCGCGCTCAACATCCCCTTGACGCTCGCCATCATCGACGGCCTGCTCGTGCGTGTCGGGTCGGGCCGCTATGTCATTCCGCTCTCCGCGGTCGAGGAATGCCTGGAACTGTCGCTCGAAGAAGACATGCGCTCGCGCGGCCGCAGCTTCATCTCGCTGCGCGACAGCCTGGTGCCGTTCATCCGSCTGCGCGACCTCTTCCGCACCGGCACCAAGCCGGACCCRTACCAGAAGGTCGTGGTCATCTCCACGGGCTCGGAGCGCGTCGGCCTGGTCGTCGACCAGATCATCGGCGACCACCAGACGGTGATCAAGTCGATGTCGAAACTGCACCATGATATCGCGACCTTCTCCGGTGCCACCATCCTCGGCGATGGCAGTGTCGCGCTCATTCTCGATGTCGCCCATCTGGTGGCAGCGGGTCAGCAACAGGAGGCGCAATTGCGCGCGGCCGGATGAGTGAAGCAGCTCTCAAGATCGACAACAATCTCTGGAGCAATTCCGAGGAAATCGAAGTCCTGACCTTCGACATTGCCGGCGAGACCTTCGCCATCGAGGCGGTGACCGTGCGGGAAATCCTCGATCTGCTGCCGGAAACACCGGTGCCGGGCGCGCGGCCTTTCGTCGGCAGCGTGCTCAATTTCCGCGGCCGGGTGATCCCGCTCGCCGATATCC
>NZ_JBFUFF010000070.1:0-38504 GCF_056403555.1 Rhizobium sp. P2_G2 | reverse complement strand
GTCTTGGAGGCGGCATTCCATTCGACGTCGAGCACCGGCGGCAGGTTGATCGCCTGYTTCGGCACATTGCGGATGAACCAGTCGGCCTGTTCGTCGGCAGTCGAGCAGAAATAATAGAAGTGATAGGGAGCATAGGGCACGCCGGCCGTCGCGGCGCCGCGCCAGTTCTTCTCGAAATTGTCGTCGACCCGGTCCTTGCCCTCGGTCGCCTTGATGAAGACGAAGGAGACGCCCGAGGCGCGCGCTCTGGCGAAATTGATATCGCCCTGCCACTTCGACACGTCGATGCCGTGGATCGGATGATGCTGTGGAGCGCGGGAGCCGAAATCCTGCGGATCCTTGTCCTGAAAGCGCGGAGCTACCGACGCGGTCTGGAGGACATCATAGCTCGTGGTGCTGCAGGACGCCAAAGCCATAAGCAAAGGCAGGACAAGTGCTAGCCAGCGCATTGTTCCCCCGTGGATACGCAATGAACACCGCCCTCCGTCGCGATCCGGAATCCGCCGAACAGCAGGGCATGAACCCTGCTTGTCACATATCATCGTAAAAAATTGGTTAGTTTCAAGCGCAATATCGCCCTCGCGCCCGCCATGCACGCAGATTGTCGCAAAATGAAGGCGGATTTCGCGTCAGTTCCGGCGGATGACCGCGATCCAGGCATAATCACGGGCGTGCGAGTGAAATTCCAGCGTGAAGGGGCCACGTTCCGCAGCCATTCGCAGAACCGATTCCAGTTCGGCGCGTGGCGTGACGTGGAAACGCTTCAGCCAGCTTCTGAGACCGGAGCGGAACCATACGGGCAGTTTCCTCTGCTGGCCGAAATCGGCAATGTGCAGCGAGCCGCCAGGTTTCAGCGCGGAGAGCGCCGCCTCGATGGTTTTTTCCCATTCGGGGATCATCGACAACGCATAGGAGATCATGATGCGATCAAAGCCGCTGACGCCGAAATCGCTGGCCTGTACCTGGGCGGCATCGCCAAGCCTGAGAACCGGGTCGGCACGGCCGAGACCGGCGAGCGTCTTCTGCGCGCTGACGAGCATTTCGGAAGAAATGTCCAGGCCGTAGAGACGGATATCCGGATATAGTTTTGCCGCCAGAGCGAGGTTGCGGCCCGTGCCGCAGCCGACTTCAAGCAGGCTCTGGCGCGGGCGCATGTCGAGGCCGCGGATCATCTGGTCGCGGCCGAGCAGGTAATATTTGCGCGTCGCGTCATAGATATGCCGCTGGCGGCGATAGATCTGGTTCATCAGCTCCGAATGGCGGGAAGTCTCGCGTGCTGCCGATGCGCTCATGCTGTCCTCTCATAGATGTGGAAGCCGCCATAAATGGCCGAGCGATCTTCCTTGTTGAGGCTTTCGGAACGATCCTTGAGATAGGTCCATTGCGCGGCGATTGCCGGCGCCAGGCGATGGTCGACAATGCTCTTCTCTGCCGCCGTCCGGAAAATGACGCGGGCGCCGTCACGTGCCGTGCGGCTGATCTCGGCCCACAGCGCGTTGATCTGCTCGTCGTTCATCCAGTCCTGTGCGTCGAGCAGCACATAGCGGTCCATCGACTGAGCCGGCTTGGCCGCCAGCATGATGGTAAAATTGGCGTGATGGATGGCGACGCGGTCGAGATTGCCGCGGATCGCCTGGTAGTTGGCGGCTGCGAGATAGGGCGGCAACTTGCCTTCCTCGGGGCGCGGATAGCGGCGGGCGAAGGCCTGCCAGGCGAAATAGTTTTCATTGAGCGGGAAATGGCAGGCGAGCTTTTCCACCCGCTCGCGCAGCACGCCGGCCAGCGTCTTTTCGTCCGTCAGGCTGGCGAGCTCATCGAACTGGCGCGGCGGAATGCCGAGGCCGAAGAGCGAGCTTTTGCGCGCCGTGATCCAGCGCACCGCCTTGCGGTCGAAGACTGGCGCGATCTTGCGGTCGAAGAATTCGCGCTGTTCGGCAACGTTTTGCGCGCGCATCAATTCGCTCAGGTCGATGCCATAGAGGCGGGCGGCGATGTGGCTGGCGCCGATGAAACGGCCGAGCAGGCCGGTGCGATAGAAATTGCCGTTGAAGACGTCGATGCGGCGCTTGCCGTTCAGCCGCCGGCGCTCCCAATAGCGCCGCGTGATCGGATCGAGATGGTCGGCGATGAAATGATGATAGGCCTTGCTGTTGGATCGCTCGTTCGCAACGCCAAAGAAGCGCATCACGTCATGATGCGAGGGCAGATGGCGGAAGGCGGCAATCTTGAGCTTGTTGAGCGCGATATGACTGGCATTGAGGTCGACGACGTCGATCGATTCCGGGCCGGCGGCGAGATAGGTGAGCATGTTGCAGCCGCCGGAGGCGATCGTGGCGATACGGTGGTGGGGCTGAAGCTCCATGGCAGCCAGATCGACTTCGGGATCTTCCCAGATCTGCGGATAGACGAGGCCGGAGAACAGCATTCCGAAGACGCGCTCGGAAATGCCATCAAGACTGAGCGCCCGGTGTTGCAGCAAGGCACCCTTTAATCTGTGATCCAGCCCGAATTTCCGTACCCCGTTCAATTGCGGCATATCAGTGGTTCCTCTTCGATATGCCGGGAGCAATTATTGCAATTTCACTATGTTTTGATGACAGGAATTGTGCATAGCGGCAAAACATAAATGACAGAGGTCAATTTGCGGGCGGACTATTTGATATTTGGCCCGATCTGACGCAAAAACTGACCGCCCCCTCAAGGGAAAATTAACGGATGGTCGCTAGCGTGCCTCATATAGCAGGAGCGGCGAACATGATGTTGCGAACGTTGCTGCCGGGTCTTCCCCAGCGATATGCTTTCGCTGGCTCGGCAATCGGGGCATTATTGCCCATAGTTGGATTCACGACGGAAGCTCTTTCCCAAGGGCCGGCCTCCCGCGTCGTGGAAAATTTCGATGATCCCGTACACGCGTTGATTCTGACTGTGCCGGTTCTGGCCGGGCTTGTCTGCCATCGATTCGGCCAGACCAAAGCCGCTTTGACCAAAAGGCTCAGGGAGCGCGAAGAATCGGAGCGGCAGCTGATGCGGCTGTCGCTGCAGGACCGGTTGACCGGCCTGCCCAACCGGCGCGCACTGGAGCGGGAAGTCGCCCGTTTCATCGAGGTGCGCGGGCAGGGGGCATTCCGCCCGGCGCTCTTGCTTCTCGATCTCGATCGCTTCAAGCATGTCAACGATACGCTCGGCCATGATGCCGGCGACGAATTGCTGAAACTGTTCACAGGGCGGCTGCAGGCCTCGATCGGGCCGCTGCTCAGGCTCTTCCGGCTCGGTGGCGATGAATTCGTCGTCACCCTTGCCGGCGCGCCGCAGGACAGCGATGTCGAGCGGCTCTGCCGGGTGATCAAGGCGAGGGCCGACGAGCCGTTCGAGCTCAGTTCCGGCCGCACCGTCACCGGCGTGTCGATCGGCATCGCCTATCTCGAAGACGGTGACACATCGATGGGCGACGTGCTGAAGCGCGCCGATCTGGCCCTCTACATCGCCAAGGATATTCCCGGCTCGGCGCATGCTTTCCACACGGACGGCCTGGCGCAGCACATGCTCGATCAGATGCGCATCGAGCAGGAGATCGCCAGAGGCCTGAAGCAGGACGAGTTTTTTCTCGAATATCAACCGATCATGGCAGCGGTGGATGGCCGGTTCAGCGGTTTCGAAGCCCTGGTGCGCTGGCGGCATCCGTCGCGCGGCGTCATCGGTCCGGACGGTTTTCTTTCAGTGGCGCAGCGCTGCGGCCACATGACCGCCCTCGGCCGCTTCGTCGTGGCACAGGCGATCCGGGACGCCGCGCGATGGCCAGGCTCGGCCGGGGTGGCGGTCAATGTCACCGGCGACGAGTTCCGTGATCCGGGTTTCGTCGACCATATCCGCCGTTCGCTCAATGTCTCCGGGCTCGCGCCTTCACGGTTGACGATCGAGATCACCGAACAGGTATTCACCGCCGACATTCATGTGGTGCGCGGCTGCCTCGTCGAACTCCGCGACATGGGCGTGCATATCGCACTCGACGATTTCGGCATCGGCTTCTCGTCGATCAACCATCTCCGGGAATTTCCCGTCGATCAGCTCAAGGTCGATCGCTCGTTCACGCGCACGATCATGGATGGCGGGCGCGACGCGCAGATCGTCGACATCATCATGCGGCTCGGCAAGATTTTCGACGTCGCCGCCACTGTCGAGGGCGTGGAGACGCAACATCAAATGGACATGGCGCTGTCGCTCGGCGCCACCGCCATCCAAGGCTACCATATTTCGCGGCCAGTGCCTGCGGATACGGTTCATGCATTGATCAATTCCTCCGGCTTCGAGCCCCTGAAGCCGGCCCTTATGATCAGCGCCTGAACCGCAGTCGGAAGTTGGGGAAGAGCAGCCCCTTAGCTCTTCCCCAACGACCGTTTTCCTGATTTCTATCGGGAAATGGAGTAAACCGACGATCATGCGAATCATCGTCAAGATACTGAAGTGGCTGGCTCTGCTGGTCGTCGTGCTGGTTGTCGGCGCTGCCGGCTGGCTCTATTTCCTTCCGCCCGAGCTGCTCAGAGTCGGAACCGCCTATGCGGCCAAGATCGTCTGCTCGAACGTCTTCCTCGCCCATCGCGATCCCCGCCAGGTTTTTGCCGACGACGTCCAGGCGCCGGGGAATCCGTTGCTCAAATATGTGAAGATCGACAAAGGCAGCGACTATATCGGGGCGAACCTGTTCGGTTGGGTGGCGCCGCGCTATGCGGTCTACCGGGATGGATTGGGCTGCACAGTGGCGCCGGACAGCAATCTCGATGCTGTGCGCAAGGTTGCCTTTGCCAAACCGGTCGAGGTGGAGAAGGCGTCTGAATATGAATGGCCGCTCGGCGACGAAGTCAGCCTTGCCGGCAGCGATCCGGTCAAGGCGCTGATCACCGATCCAAAACTTGCCGGACCGGGCATGCGCGCCATCGTCGTGATCAAGAATGGCAGGCTGATTGCCGAGACCTATGCGCCCGGCTTCAGCGCCGACACGCCATTCCTGGGCTGGTCGATGACCAAGACGGTGACCGGTGCACTGGTCGCCACCATGGTCGGGCAGGGCAAGTTCAAATGGGACCAGGATCATCTCTTCTCCGACTGGAGCGACGACCGCGCCACGATCAAGCTCTCCGATCTGATGGCGATGCAGAGCGGCCTGCAGTTCAACGAGGATTACGGCAACGTCAGCGACGTGACGCGCATGCTGTTTCTCGAAACGGACGAGGCGAAGTTCGTTGAGACCCAGCCGCTGGTGGATAGACCGGGCACGAAATTCCACTATTCCACCGGCACCGGTGCGCTGCTGACGCGGCTTTGGATGAACGCAGTCCCAGACCCGCAGGAGGCGCTCGCCTATCCGCGCAAGGCGCTGTTCGGGCCGATCGGCATGCGCAGTGCGATCTTCGAGACCGATGCGGTCGGCACGTTCTCCGGCGGCTCGCTGCTCTATGCCACGGCGCGTGACTGGGGGCGTTTCGGCCTGCTGCTTGCCAACAAGGGCGACTGGAATGGCGTGCAGGTCCTGCCGCCCGATTTCGCCACCATGCTGACCACCGCGACACAGCAGTCGAACGGCAGATATACGCAGGCGCTCGCCTGGAAACTGCCTCCCGCGGGCGGCGGGTCGGATACCGTCAACACGCTGCCGGCCGATGCCTTCTGGCTGTCCGGCCATGACGGGCAATCGATCGCCGTCATTCCGTCGGAAGGACTCGTAGTGGTTCGGCTTGGTCTGACGCCGGGCCGGCTGGGCTACCGGCCACACGAGCTGGTGGCCAAAGTGATGGATGCAGCCCGCGCGCCGCTGCCGGCGGCACCGACTGATAATGTCGTGCCGAAGAACGATGCGCAGCCAGATGAGAGCACGGTCGAGCCGGATTGAGGATTGCGGTTGGTTGCTGTCTGCCCGAGGAGTTGATTGACCTGGGCGGCTATCTAAGTATTGGTCCGGGGCACGGACTTGAGCCCCTCATCTGCCGTCGCAGCCAAGGGTCAACCTGGCAATTGTGGCAAGGCGTTACCGCGGGTTTTCCCAGCCCCTTGTGGGAGAGGAAGCAAAATCATGATGTTAGGAAATGCGAAATGAATCGTGCTCTAGCGCGGCTGGTCAACGCATTTTCTAACGTCTTGATTTTGCAGGTGAGGGGCTAAGGTTCAGGCGCGAAATCGGACTTTCGCAGCGCCACCTGTTACCTTTTTCTTCAGCCAGTCAGCGTCCAGAGAAACTCGACCGTTCAGCCGGTCATTGCAGGTTGAGTTTTTCGAGAAGCTGCTTCTTCTTGGCCTGGTAATAATAGCCTGTGCGGTAGAGCCAATCGGCCTTGGTGGCGTTCTTGTCGGCGACGATCCAGGCGCCCTTGAGATATTTCACCGCATATTTGAGATTGGTCTCGGCGTCCAATAGACCGTTGGGCGAGCCGATGTAGCCCAGGCCCCTGGCGGTGTTGTAGCGAATCTGCATCAGGCCCCAATTGCCGGCATGCACAGCGCCGGGATTGTAATTGGTTTCGCGACGCACCACGTGATGCACAAGTGATTCCGGCACGTCGTAGAGCGCCGCATACTTGGAGATGAGCTGGTTGAGGTTGGTGTTGCGCGTCGAGCTGACGAAGGGCTCCTGAGCGTCCTTCTGCAGGCCTTCCTCGGTGAGCGCATTGACCGTAGAGGGTGTTGTGTCCGTCGTCTCGGTGGTCTGTTTGACATTGACGGAGGCAACGTCCGGGGCGTCGAAACCGTCCTGCATGACGATCGGGCCGAGCGAACGCGTCTTGACAACGGGCGCGGGGTTGGTGTCGAGGCCAACTGCCGTGTCGGCGGCATTGCTGTTCACGGCGGCCATGGTTTCGTTGACCGCGTTCGGATCGGCGGAAGCGACCTGCACGGCCTGCTGCAGCGCCGCGCTGGCATCGTTGGCCGGCTTCGGTGTCGGGATGGCATAGGCCATGGCGACAGTCTTGTCGGTGGCGAGGTCGACGGGCTGGATCGTCATCGGCATCGCATCAGGCGAAGCGAGCGCCGTCGTGTCGACCTGCTGCAACTGGGTGACCTGGGCGGTCTGAACGGTAACGGGTTTTTTGGCAGGCACCATGGCTACGCTGTGAGATGTGGTGCTGCAGGAAGCCGCCATGCAAACCGTTCCGGTGACCAGAGCAATTTGTGTGGCCAGCTTCAATTTTTTGGTCATTTTCCCGCCCGCTTTGTTAAGTTTGGCCCGCCCCGCGCGGGACCCCCGTTCACAAATCGTTACGCCCTGATACCTCATTAACTTTTGCCGGGCAACCCTGCCCGAGGCTCTCTGCTACCTTAAGGAATGGCCGATTCGGTGTTAATAAACCTGTAATGGTTGTTAACGGGGGTGGTTAAGAAAGCGGAATTACTGAAAAACAAGGTGTTAACGAACCGGCCCTGTTTTTGAGCCGGTTCGTAAAAAAGTTTCAGAGCGCGGCCCATTCCTGACCGACAAATGCCATCATTTCGCCAAACCAGGGCTGGTCGGTGTCGAAATGCTTGCCGCCTTCGATGCGCTCGAACTCGATCGTGCGCAGCTTGCCGCCCTGGTTCTCGTCATGGCCTGTGACGCCGGAGACTCGGTTGAGGGCGCTTTCGACCGCGAGGTCGACCATGCCCTGGATGAGTCGCAGGTCGTCCTTGTTGGCCGGTGCGGAGCGGGCGAAATAGCCCGACTTCTGCACCATCGAGCGCTCGGCGCCGATCTGCTGGCCAAGCTGCTTGGAGAACCAGTTGCCGACATTGATCGTGTCGATCTTCACATGGCCGAAGGCATCGCGCTTGATCTGCTCGCCGGCGGCCTCGCGTTCGGCGACGATGGCGTCGAGGCCCGCGCCTTCCGAGACGAAGATGGTGACGCAGCCTTCCTGCTCCATGACCTTCTTCAATCGCGCGCCTTCCTTCTCGTAATCGAAGCCGATCTCGGGAAGGTAGATGCCGTCGATGCTTTTGAGCTGGGCATTCATCATCAGCCCGTCGACATATTCGTTCTTGCGCGACTTCTGTATATAGGCGCGGGCGGTGGCCGCCGTCAGCCAGCCGCAATGCCGGCCCATGACTTCATGGACGACGAGCGATTTCGGCGCCGCCGTCTGTTCGTTTGAGACATTGTCGAAGAAATGCGCGCCGACTTCGGCGGCCGTCCAGGCGCCCAGCGATTGCCGAATCGGCACGATGTCGTTGTCGACCGTCTTCGGCAGGCCGACGACGGTGAGTTTGTAGCCGTTGGCGTCGAGATAGGCAGCGAGGTCGGCAGCCGTCGTGTTGGTGTCGTCGCCGCCGATCGTATGCAGGATGGTGATGCCGTCGCGGCTCAGCCGCTCGGCGGCGACTCTGAGCGGATTTTCGCCTTCCTTGACCAGGCCGCGTTTGACGCAGTCGGCGGCATTGGTGAGCTTGACGCGGCTGTTGCCGATCGGCGAGCCGCCTTGATAATGGAGCAGGCCGGCCTTTTCGCGCATCGCCGGCGTGATCGCAATGCTGTCGCCAAGGAGCACGCCCTGGTAGCCGGAACGATAGGCGACCAGTTCGACATCGGGCGCCACGTCGCTATAGCGCTGGATCAGTCCGCCGACGGCTGAAGACAGACACGGGGCCAACCCGCCTGCGGTCAGCAGCGCGGCTTTTTGTTTTGGCATATTTTCCTCCATGCGGGCAGTTTGCCCGGCCAATATGCGCATGTCTGGGGCACACTTAACAGTCTGTAAAGTGAAGAGATCGTGAAAAAATCAGCCTTGATGGCCGTCTTGCGGGACCGGGGGCTCGATGTGCCTAACATCCAGGTAACCTAGACTGGCGCAAGCAACTGGCGCTGAGTTGCTGTCAAGGAATGTTCGTGCTAGGTGCTACGCATCGGATTGAGTCCGAACTGGATATCTTAAGGGAGCTGAAAATGAAGAAAACTGTTGCTGCAGCCTTCGTCGCGTGCCTGACCGCCGCTTCGTTTGCCATGCCTGCCGCCGCTACTGTCGTTGTCAAGATCAAGCCGGCGCCGGTCAAGAAGGTCGTCATCATCAAGCCGGCCTGCCATTGGCGGACGGTCAAGGTCGTGACGAACCATAAGGTCGTCATCAAGAAGACCCGCGTCTGCAAGTAAGCCTCGGGTTTTTCCGGTTTCGACAGGCCCGCTTGCGGGCCTGTTTTCATATGGGAAACATTGCAAAAACTATATTTCCGCATAGGCGCGGATTACGAAAATTTCATGCTATCCTCAGCTTGCATTTCCGATGATTGTCGGTCCATGCTTTGATTGCAGGATTATGTTGATGCCAGGTGAGTTCATGTCCTTCTGGGAAAAACTGCTGGGTGCCGTTTCCGACGCTGCCACGAACACGCTGACATGCATCGTGGAGACGATTCGCACTGCCTTCGAGGGTGATCCCGAGACGCGCCGCCGCGTGGCCTTTTCGGTTGCCATGATCGCGCTGTCGGCCAAGATGGCAAAGGCGGATGGCGTCGTCACCGAAACCGAGGTCGCAGCTTTCCAGGAAGTGTTCGACTATCCCGCGGACGAGGCGCGCAATGTCGCCCGGCTCTATAATCTCGCCAAGCAGGACGTGGCGGGCTATCAGGCCTATGCCGAGAAACTTTCTGGCTTTTGCAGCTCCGGCCAGGCCAATTGCCCGATGCTGGAAAACGTCATCGACGGCCTTTTCCATATCGCCAAGGCCGATGGCGCCGTACATGAGAAGGAAATGGTCTTCCTGCAGGACGTGGCGCAGATCTTCCGCATTTCGGAAGAACATTTCGAGCGCATCACTGCCCGCCATGTGCATGTCGAGGGACGCGATCCCTATGTGGTGCTCGGCGTGTCGCGCAAGGATGATTTCCCGACGATCCGCAAGCGTTATCATGCTTTGGTGCGCGAGAACCATCCCGACCGGATGATGGCGCGCGGCCTGCCGGCCTCGTTCCAGGCCATCGCCAATGACCGCATGGCGCGCTTCAACGACGCCTTCGCCGCGATCGAGCGGGAATTCCGTCTCGCCGTCGCATGAACGCCTTCCAGCCGGACTTTGCCGGAGCCGAGGTTGCTCCGTCGCCGAACCATGGCGAGCGCCAGAACGCGCCTGCGCCTGACATGATCGTCCTCCACTATACCGGCATGCCGACAGCGGAGGCAGCGCTTCATTGGCTGACGGTGCCGGAAAGCCAGGTTTCCTCGCATTATTTTGTCTTCGAAGACGGGCATATCCTGCAACTCGTGCCAGAGAGCCGGCGCGCCTGGCATGCCGGAAACAGCTTCTGGAAGGGTGAGGCTGACAACAATTCGCGCTCAATCGGCATCGAGATCGCCAATGCCGGCCATCCGGGCGGCCTGCCGGATTTTCCGGATCCGCAGATCGAAGCCGTCATCGCACTCTGTCGTAATATCATCACCCGCCATGCGATCGCGCCGGAAATGGTGCTCGGTCATTCTGATATCGCCCCGATGCGCAAAGTCGATCCGGGCGAGAAATTCCCCTGGAACAGGCTGGCTGGGTCAGGCGTCGGGCATTATGTCGCACCCACGCCGATTGCTGGCGGTCGTTTCTTCCAGCGCGGCGATGGGGGGCCGCCCGTGGAGGCGCTACAGGCCATGCTGGCGCTCTATGGCTATGACGTGCCGGTGGGCGGTGAGTTCTGCGAGAAGACGGTCGGCGTCGTCGAGGCGTTCCAGCGGCATTTCCGGCCCGAGCGTGTCGACGGCGTGGCGGATGCCTCGACGATCGAGACGCTGCACCGGTTGCTCAAGGCGCTGCCAGGGGCCTGAAGCAATTCAACTTTTTATTGTCGGCCTCCGAGAATGCAGGTAGTGAGATGGCAATCTTGCACGCGTCTCTCTCTTCATCAATTTCGGACTCACGATGGCAATTATCGGCATTGATCTTGGTACGACGAATTCGCTTATCGGCGTGTTCGAGGACGGCAAACCCAATCTCATCCGCAATGCGCATGGCAGTTTCCTGACGCCTTCGGCCGTATCGATCGGTGCGGACGAGCAGATCCTCGTCGGTGCCGCGGCGCGGGAAATGGCACTGTCGAAGCCTGAAAACGCTGTCATGTCGTTCAAGCGCTGGATGGGCACCGACAAGGTCATCCAGCTCGGCCGCAAATCGTTCCGCGCCGAAGAGCTTTCCTCGCTGGTGCTGCGCTCGCTGGTCGCCGATTTCCAGGCTCATTACAATGAAACGGTGACCGAGGCGGTGATCTCCTGTCCGGCCTATTTCAACGACGTACAGCGCAAGGCTACGATCCATGCGGCGCAGCTTGCCGGTCTCAAGGTCGAGCGACTGATCACCGAACCGACCGCAGCGGTGCTGGCCTATGGGCTCGAGACCCATGACGAAGGCCAATTCCTGGTCTTCGACTTGGGCGGCGGTACGTTCGACGTCTCGATCATGCATAAATATGACGGCGTGTTTGAAATCCGCGCCTCTGCGGGCGACAATTTTCTCGGTGGCGACGATTTCACCAATGCGCTGGGGCAGCTCCTCTGCCGCAAATCCAACATCGATCTGCACGCGCTCTCCGGTGTCGAATTGGCGAGGCTGGTTCGCGGTGCCGATGTCGTGAAGCTCGAACTCTCGTCGCACGCGTCCACGGACTATCGCATCGAACTGAAGAGTGGGCGGCTCGAAGGCACCGTCACGCGCGACGAGTTCGAGCTCGAATGCGCAGATCTGTTTCGGCGGCTGCGTCAGCCGCTCGAGCGAGCGCTGCGTGATTCGACGATCGCGCCGTCCGATCTCGATGCCATTGTGCTTGTCGGCGGTGCGACCCGCATGCCGGCAATCCGCCAGATGATTGTACGGCTCTTCGGCAAGCTGCCCTTCGTCAATATCAATCCGGATGAGGTGGTGGCGCATGGTGCTGTCATCCAGTCGGCGCTCAAGGCGCGGCATGCGGCGGTCGAAGACGTGCTGCTCACCGATGTCTGTCCTTTCACGCTTGGCATCGGCATTGTGCGACGGAGACCCGATGGCCGCCACGAAGAGGTCGTCTCGCCAATCATCCAGCGCAATGCCACGGTGCCGATCAGCCGCGTGGAAAGCTACGTGACGATAGAAGACAACCAGTCAAGGATCGATCTGCGTGTTTTCCAGGGCGAGAATCTCAAGCCCGAGCACAACATCATGATCGGCCGCCTGAAAGTAGAGGTGCCGCCCAAGCCAGCCCACCAGGAATCGGTCAATGTTCGTTTCACCTATGACCTCAACGGCGCGCTTGAAGTCGAAGCGACGGTGAACTCCACACGGCAGATCTATAAAGCAGTGTTCGCCAACAGTTCAGGTCTCAGCGACGCCGATTTGGCTGCACGCTTTGCCAAGCTCTCCGCAATCAAGCTTGCGCCGCGCGACCAACACGAGAATCGCGAACTGATCGCGCGTGCCGAACGGCTCTATGCCGAGGTGCTGGACGCCGACCGGGATGCGATCGCCAATGGACTCTTGCACTTCAATGCGGCCATCGACGATCAGCGCATTCGCGATATCGATCGAGTGCGGCAGGAATTCCGGCAGTTCCTCGACAAGTTCGTCTTCACCCGGAGCTGATGGCCCTTATGACGACAGGCTATCCCTGGTCGGTCCTTGGCATCGCGCCGACCGATGACGCAAAAGCGGTCCGCAGGGCCTATGCGCTGAAACTGCGCGAGACGCGCCCCGACGAGGACCCCGCCGGATTTCAGAAATTGGTCGAGGCGCGTGACGCAGCGCTTGCCGGGCATGCCGCTTTCAGTGCTTTTGATGATGCGAGCATCGTGGTTGCGCAAAGCACCGAACGAGAGACGGCTGCGGCTGCATTCGAGACTACGACATTGGAGAATGAAGCCAGCATCTCCGATGCCGTATTGGAAAAGGACAGCGCACCCCCGGTAGGCGAAGGAGCCGCGGATGTGGCGCTGGCGAAGTTGTCGCAAAGCCTTCAAGCCATAGACACCAAATCCTCCGCGTCGGACCTGCGCATTCAGTGGAAGCGCGCGTTCGCGGCGTTCGACGACGTTCCCCTCGAATGCGATGGGCTTGCCATGCATTGGCTGCTGCATCGGCTGGTCAGTGATATGCGAGCGGCAATTCCTGAAATGCGGTCTGTCACCGACATGACCAATGCAGAGGTCGCGAGATTTCGAAACGGTCCATTCAACGTCTATGTCGACATTGTCAGGGATTTCGATGCGCATTTCCGGCTCGCGCAACATGACATGGTCGTGTTCGATTTCCTGGCGCAGGAAGACGGTTTCTATTTGATCGAGGCATTTTCATTTGCGCTGCGGCAACCGAGCGACGGCGGCGAAAAGGTTAAGCCATCCAAGGTTCCCTTCATCCCGGAATCCTATCTGAAAGCGGGTTTTGCGGCAGATGCGTTCATGCTGCAATATTATCGAAATAGCGTGACGCAGGGTCGCTGCGAATCGTCCTTTTCCATACAGATAGCCTTGTTCTCTCTGCCCTTTGCTCTCTATTTCCGGCTTTCCCGCCTGTCTGCCGCGCTTTGCGGTATCGCCGCGGTCATGGTGGCATTTCTAAATTCGACGAACGAACAAGTCAGGCAGTTTCTGCCGCTGGTGATCCTGATTTATTGTGCTGTTTCGCTTGCTGTCGGCGCTCAGTGGCGCGGCTTGCGGGTGGGCGCGCTCAGTGCGCGCATCGATCGATTCGTGGCGAAGGGGCTTAGCTATGATGAGATCGTCGGGCGACTGAAGAAATGGAGCGGACGTGACGTCACCGTCCTGAAACTCGGCAGGTTTGCCGCGGTCTTGCTCTGGGCTGCCGTCGTATTCGGTCGGAACACGTTTTACGGCGGGCGTGAATAAGGGGTGTGGAGATGGATTATCCGTGGTCGGTTCTAGGTATCGCTCCAACCGGTGACGAGAAGGCGATCCGAAAGGCCTATGCGATAAGGCTGCGGGAAACGCGGCCGGATGAAGACCCTGCCGGATTTCAGGCCTTGCTCCAAGCCCGTGATCATGCACTGCGCGTGCGCTTGCAACTCGTTGACACGGCGGGGGAAAGCGAAGCGCTGGCTGAGCAGACAATTCCTCCGTCGTCCGCGCCGGTTTCGCTCGACGGTCCGTCCGCGCAGCTGCACGAACAAGGATCTGCTGCATCGCTTGAGACGCCGGAAACAACCTCCGATGGGAACGCCGATCGCACCGCAGCGGATGCTGCCAATACGCGCGAGCCCATCGCTGCAGAGCCCACGCGCAGCCCGGCCGGTCCTCACCCCAACGAAGACACGCTCGAGCGTTTCCAGCTTCTCCTCAGCGCAAGCCGCGTGGATCTTGATCCGGAACCTCTCAAGGTCTTTTGGGCGGCTGTCGAGACCGTGCGAGACCAGGCGCCACTGGAATTGTCAGGTCTATTGACCAGGATGATGCTGATGCGCCTGGTGGAAGATATGTATGCCCATTTCGGTCATTTGCCCGACATATCGATCAGGCCCGGCGATGCGAGGTTCATCGGCAAGGACTTCCTGATGCCCTATGCGCCGATCTTACGCGCAGTGGAAGAGCGCTTTGGCTTCCTTCGTCAAGACAGGATCTTGTTTGCCAGCCTGGATGCGGGGCGAGCCAGTTATCTTCTTGCGGCACTGACACTGACGGTTGGCCGTCCTCCGGCCGATCCATCGAAGCCGACACCCTATTACGAGGTGTCGCTGATCGACGACATCTATCTGGATCTCGTCTTTCCTAAGGATTCCGATATCCAGGCCTATTGCGCGGCGGCGCACCGGCGGGACAGACATCCGCGTTCGAGAACGATCCTTGGCGGTCTGTTTCCGCTGCCTGTTGCGCTGTATTATAGGCTCTACGGATTTGCCGCGATCGCGGCCCTGCCGCTGATTGGGCAGGCGGTCGGCCTGCTGCTCTGGCGCGCGGACCTTGCGCCGGAATTCCATTTAATATTCTTTTGGTTGTATGTCTTTTTCATCRTGCCCACCGGCTTGTTAATCTTTAAGAGAATGCGCGTCGAGGCTGCGGCGCGTAAGATCAGGCGCTTTTCGCAAAAGCATGACCTCGTGACTGTGAAGAAGAAGCTGGCGGTGTGGGGAAAACCGGATTGGCGCTCCATGTGGATCGGTGCCGCGGCGTTGTTGATCGTGCAGCTTCCCACTGCCTATTATTATCATCCTGCCGATGGCGCCCCAAGTTACTATGGGCAGGTTCAAGCTAACCCTGGCTTCCTGAGCCGGGAACGAACAGTAGGTGATCAGCAGGGCACGAGCAACTTGCTGCTTGGTGGTGTCATTCAGGATGCGACTCCCGGCCTTCATTCGCAACATGATCTCCCTGATCTCCATTTTTCGCCTTCCTATTGTGCCGCGACTGGTCTAAGCACGCCTTGCCAGTCGGCCGGGCAGCCGCGCTCCGCAGAAGGTCGAAAGGCCGCGAGGTGAGGAAAGTCCGGGCTCCACGGAAACACGGCGCCGGATAACGTCCGGCGGGGGCGACCCCAGGGAAAGTGCCACAGAAAACAGACCGCCCGGCATGCCGGGTGAGGGTGAAAAGGTGGGGTAAGAGCCCACCGCGGACCTGGCGACAGGGACGGCATGGTAAACCCCGCTGGGAGCAAGACCGAATAGGGATGGCACGTGCGCGCAAGCGCCAGACCCGTTTCCGGGTCCGCTATCCGGGTGGGTTGCGTGAGGCGGCGCGTAAGCGTCGTCCCAGATGAATGGCTGCCACGTTCCGGCGCGAGTCGGAGCCATACAGAACCCGGCTTACAGGCCGACTGGCGATACCCCCCACATTTGCGATTCCGGATGCATTTCCTGCTTCAAGGCGCTGGAAATCCCGCATTTTCTGAACTTCAGGACCTGCTTTATTTAACTTTTCTCAAATTCCAACCGAACTTCTGCAGCCAAAATTAAACTTCCATTAAACTTAACGGCTTATGAATAAACGACCGCGGAATGCCCGCGCGACAGGTCCAATCCCATTGACGCCCATAATGTCCCATGTTATCCCAAAATCGCACTGCAGAAGGGCGCTCTAGAGCCCAGTTCAGATTTGGTGCGGACCGGCCGGTCTACCCGGACGGATCACTCGCGGATGTGGGACGGGACCCTGCATTTGTGAACGATATCAAGTGCATGGCGGCTCCGCTCGGCGGGGTTCGCCGCCTGGGAGCGGCTGTATCGCGTTATGAACCGGTTCCTGTCGAGCGCGACGAACAAGATCGATGCCAAGGGCCGGGTGTCTGTACCCTCCACCTTTCGCAGCGTTCTCAGTTCGGCGGGCATCGAGGAACTGTACTGTTTTCAGGATCTTCACTATCCGGCGATTTGTATCGGCGGTCCGGACCTGCTCGCCCGTTTCGAGAGGCGGCTTCAGGACATGGATCCGTTTGCGCTGGAATGGAACCGGATGTCGCTGCTGGTCCACGGTGGCGGGGTCTTCATGAAGCTCGATTCCGAGGGTCGTCTGATGGTGACCGAGTTCATTCGTTCCTATACGGGGATAGAGAACGAGGTGACCTTCGTCGGTCGAGCAGAATATTTCCAATTGTGGCGCCCGGATGTGTTTTCGGACGCCCAGAAAACGGCGAGAGAGGAACTGAGGAAACGAGGCCCCAGTTCCTGATGATGCGGAGCACAGAGGTTATGGCGGATCGTGGCAGCGAAGCGGACGATGCCACAGGCGGATCGGTACGCCATATACCTGTCATGCTGGCAGAGGTGCTTCGGTATCTCGAACCGGCGGCAGACCGCATCGTTCTCGACGGAACGTTTGGCGCAGGCGGTTATACGGGCGMCATTCTCGATACGGGTGCTGCCGTCATCGCGCTCGACCGTGACCCTTCGGCGATTGCCGCAGGACAGGCCATGGTCGAGCGCTTTGGCGGCAGGCTCGAGCTTCACCAGAGCAATTTCAGCCGGCTCGACCGGTTTGCGCCGGAAGAGGGGCTCGACGGCGTCGTGCTCGATATCGGCGTTTCTTCCATGCAGATCGACGAGGCGGAGCGCGGCTTTTCCTTCCAGAGGAACGGCCCGCTCGACATGCGCATGGCAAGCGCCGGCGTCAGCGCGGCCGACGTGATCAACCGGGCCAAGGTCAACGACCTGATCCGGATTTTCTCATTCCTCGGCGAGGAGCGGCAGGCGCCCCGCATCGCGCATGCGATCGAGCGGCGCCGGCTGGAAAAACTCTTTGACACCACGCGCGATCTTGCCGGCCTGATCGAGACCGTGACACCGCGCAAGATGGCCGACAAGATCCACCCCGCGACCCGCGTCTTCCAGGCTCTGCGCGTGTTCGTCAATGACGAGCTCGGTGAACTGGCTGCGGCCTTGTTTGCGGCGGAGCGGGCATTGAAGCCCGGCGGACGGCTGGTGGTCGTCACCTTCCATTCGCTCGAAGACCGCATCGTCAAGCGCTACTTCGCCGATCGCGCCGGCAAGGCGTCCGGATCGCGTCACCTGCCGGAAGTCGCGCAGGCGCCGGAGATTTTCAAGCTTCCGACCAAGCAGGCGGTGCTGGCCAGCGACGAGGAGGCGGAGGTCAATCCTCGCGCCCGTTCCGCCAAGCTGCGCGTCGGCATTCGCACTGAAGCCAAGGCAGGCAAGGCTGATGTTTCGATCTTCGACCTGCCGAAGCTGACCGATATTGAAAAGATGAGGCCCTGACATGCTGCGCACCCTGGACGTCATCCTGATCGTGATCATGACGGCAGTGGCCGCCGTGACCTATTCGATCAAGCACCGCGCCGAGGAGAAGCTTGCCGAGGTCAGGAAGATCGAGGCGGATATCCAGCTCGAAAAGGACACGATCGCGCTGCTCAAGGCCGACTGGTCGCTGCTCACCCAACCGCACCGGCTGCAGACCCTGGTCACCGATTTCCAGACACAGCTGCCGCTGCTTCCCACCGAATCGACCCAGCTGGTGCAGCCACAGGAACTGCCGATGCTACGCTCGCAACTGCCGGTCTTCGATCCGGCCGACACCGACAAGGACGGCAAGGTGACCGACAAGGAAGCCCGTGCCTATGCGCAGAAACTGCTCGGCGAGAGCACTGACACAATCAAGACAGGATCGGTGAACGACTGATGTCCTTCCTCTCCCGCATCATGGTTCTGAAGAGCAAGGCCCATTTCAACACCGGGTCGCGCAGCCTGCCGAACTCGACCGGCGTCAATTTCCAGGGCACCCGCAAGGCTTCGGGTGGTCAGGCGCGCAGCCGCATTGCCATCATGATCGGCTGCTTCAGCATAGTCTATGCGATCATTGGCGGTCGGCTGGTGGAATATGGGCTGACGCCGCCGGATACCGTGGCGTCGATCGCTCCGTCCGACGCCACGGTCGCCTCTCGCCCGGATATCCTCGACCGTAACGGCGAGATTCTGGCAACCGACGTCAATACCGTTTCGCTGTTCTGCGAGCCCAACAAGATCGTCGATCCGGATGAAGCGGTTGAATTGCTGACCTCGGTGCTGCCCAATCTCGACACCAAGGGCACCTACAAGAAGCTGACCTCGAAGTCGCATTTCCAGTGGCTCGACCGGCAGCTGACGCCGAAACAGCAGAGCGAAATCCTGCAGCTCGGCATACCCGGCATCGGCTTCCGTCCCGCCAAGCGGCGCTTCTACCCGGCTGGTGAGACGGCAGCGCATCTCGTCGGCTATGTCGATATCGACAATCGCGGCGTTGCCGGCATGGAGAAATATCTCGACATGCAGGGCCTTGCCGACCTGCGCGCCACGGGCCTTGCGACGAACACGCCGCTCGAGCCGGTCAAGCTCTCCATCGATTTGCGCGTGCAGAACATCCTGCACGAGGAAATCGTCAACGGCATGCAGAAATTCAATTCGGTCGCCGCCGGCGCGGTGGTGCTCGATATCCATACCGGCGAAATCATCGCCATGGCCTCCGTGCCGGATTTCGACCCCAACAATCCGGGCGAGACGATCAAGCGCGAGACCAAGAGCGACATGAACCGCATGTCGGGCGGCCTGTTCGAGATGGGTTCGACCTTCAAAGCCTTCACCATCGCCATGGCGCTGGATGACGGCAAGATGAACATGAACAGCACGTTCGACGCGCGCAAACCGCTCTATATCGGCGGCTTCACCATCCACGACTTCCATGCGACGCATGCCATCCTGTCGGTCTCCGACGTGTTCATCCACTCCTCCAATATCGGTGCCGCGCGGATGGCCGATTCCGTCGGTCTCGAAGGGCATAAGGAATTTTTGACGCGGCTCGGTCTGCTGTCGAAGATGAAGACCGAATTGCCCGAGGTCGCGACACCCTCCCAGCCGAAAGTGTGGAAAAAGATCAATTCGCTGACCATCGCCTTCGGTCACGGCGTGGCCACCACGCCGCTGCAGACGGCGGTGGCGGGTGCGGCGCTGATGAACGGCGGCTACCTGATCGAGCCGACCTTCCTGCCGCGCACGGCTGACGAGGCGATGGAGAATGCCGAACTGGTGATCAAGCCGAGCACGGTCAGCAACATGCGCTTCCTCTTCCGCGACAATGTCGCCAATCCGCTGGGGTCCGGCAAGCGGGCCGAGGTGCCGGGCTTCTGGGTCGGCGGCAAGACCGGCACCGCCGAGAAGGTGCGGCACGGCCGCTATGCCAGTGACGTGCGCTTCAATGCCTTCCTTGGCTCCTTCCCGATCAATGATCCGAAATATATCGTACTGGCCTTCGCCGATGAGCCGAAGCAGGCGCTGGAACGCTGCGGCATCACCGCCGGCTGCAATGCGGCGCCGATCGTCGGCGCGATCATTCGGCGGGCAGCGCCGCTGCTCGGCGTCAAGCCACGGTTCGGCAAGGACGGAAGTGCCTTGCTTGTGTCTTATTGACAGTCAAGAACGAGTCGTAAGATTCGACTGACAACGAGGGGACATGATGAAGCTCAGGGACTTGGTCACGGATGACGTGCTGGAGCGGCCGTTGGACGGCATTGCCGGTGATATCGATGTCACCGGCATAACCTCCGACAGCCGCAAGGTGGAAAAAGGCGACCTGTTCGTCGCGCTTGCCGGCACGAAAACCGATGGCGCCCGCTTCATTGAGGATGCCAAGGCAAAAGGCGCTGCGGCGGTGATCGCAGGTGCGGCCGGCCATCCCGGTGCCATCGCCTCGACCGATCCGCGGCGGGCGCTCGCACTTGCCGCCGCCGCCTTCTATGGTGCGCAGCCGGCGACCGTGGCGGCGGTCACCGGCACGGCGGGCAAGACCTCCATCGCATCTTTCACACGGCAGATCTGGGCGCATGCGGGACTGGCCGCCGCACAGATCGGCACGACCGGCGTCATCGGTCCGAACCGCAACGACTACGGCTCCCTGACCACGCCCGATCCGGTGACGCTGCACAAATTGCTGGCCGAACTTGCCCATGAGGGCGTCACCCATGCGGCAATGGAAGCGTCCAGCCACGGGCTCGACCAGCGCCGGCTCGATGGCGTGCGTCTGTCTGCCGCGGCCTTCACCAATCTCGGCCGCGATCATCTCGATTATCACCCGACGATGGAGGAATATTTCCAGGCCAAGATGCGGCTTTTCGATACGCTGATGCCGAAGGGGGCGCCGGCGGTGATCAATGCCGATGACGAATGGTCGGATAGGGCGGCAACGGCGGCGCGCGTTGCCGGTCTCGATGTCCGCACCGTCGGCCGCAAGGGTGATTGGCTGGCGCTCAAGCGGGTCGAACATTTCCGCGACAAGCAGGTCGCGGAAATCCATTTTGACGGTGAGATTTTCGAGGTGCATCTGCCGCTGGCCGGCGATTTCCAGATCGCCAATGCCATCGTTGCGGCAGGGCTGGCGATCTCGACGGGAGTCCAGGCCGATAAGGCCTTTGCCGCGCTCAACACGCTTCGCGGTGCGCCTGGCCGGCTCGAATTGGCTGGCCAGACCCGGGAAGGGGCGCTTTGCTATGTCGATTATGCCCATAAGCCCGAAGCGCTGGAGAATGTGCTGACTTCGGTCCGGCCATTTACCACCGGCCGCGTTGTCGTGGTGTTCGGCTGCGGTGGCGACCGCGACAAGGGCAAACGGCCGATCATGGGCGAGATTGCCACGCGGCTCGCCGATATCGCCATCGTCACCGACGACAATCCGCGCACGGAAGTATCGGCGACGATCCGCGCCGAGATCATGGCCGCTGCCCCCGGCGCGACCGAGATCGGCGATCGGCATGAGGCGATCCGCCAAGCGGTAAATATGCTCAAATCCGGCGATACGCTGATCGTCGCCGGCAAGGGGCACGAAGAGGGGCAGATCGTGGGCGCGACCGTGCTGCCTTTCTCCGATCATGAGGAAATCCGCAAGGCATTGGGGGGCTGAGCGATGGCGTTTCTCTGGGAAACCGCAGAGATGATCGAGGCGATGCACGGCAGGCCGTTGGGCCATATGCCGCTGACCGTTTCGGGCATCAGTATCGACAGCCGGCAGATCGCGCCGAATGAGGCTTTCTTCGCCATCAGGGGCGACCGCGTCGACGGCCATGACTATGCAAATATCGCTGCCGCCAATGGCGCTGCGGTGCTGGTGGTCAGTGAAGCCAAGCTTCCGGCTCTGGGTAGCAACCCAGCGCCCAAGATCGTCGTGCGCGACACGCTCGAAGCGCTGGAAAAGCTGGGCCGTGCGGCGCGCGACCGGGCGAGGGGGCATATCATCGCCGTCACCGGCTCCGTCGGCAAGACCACGACCAAGGAGATGCTGCGGCAGGTGCTTTCCTCCTGCGGCAAGGTGCATTACTCGCCGGCCTCGTTCAACAATCACTGGGGCGTGCCGCTGACGCTGGCACGGCTGCCTCGCGAGGCCGATTTTGGCGTGTTCGAGATCGGCATGAATCATCCGGACGAGATCCGGCCGCTGGTGAAAATGGTGCGCCCGCATGTGGCGATCATCACCACCATTGCGGCCGCTCATCTCGGCAACTTCTCCGGCCTCGAGGAGATTGCCCGGGCCAAGGCGGAGATTTTCGAAGGCATCGTGCCGGGCGGGCATGTGCTCATCAACCGCGACAACAGCCAGTATGACCTGCTCAGGCAGATCGCGACCCAGGTTGGGGTGGCGCATATCGCATCCTTCGGCATCCATCCGGAGGCGGATTTCCGCCTGCTGGATTACACGCAGGATGGGGAAAGCGCGATCTTCTCCGCAGCCATCGGCGACCGCGAGGTGGATGTTACAATCAATGCGCCCGGCCGGCATATTGCCGAAAATGCCGTCGCCGTGCTTGCCGCCGCCTATCTGACGGGCGCCGACATGGTCCGCGTGATTGCTGCCTTTGCCGATGTCAGCGCCGCCAAGGGGCGCGGCCAGCGCGTTCATCTCTCGCTACCGGGAGGCAAGGYCACGCTCATCGACGAGAGCTATAACGCCAACCCGGCCTCGATGCGTGCGGCGATCGATCTTCTCGCGGCTTCCGACACCGATATGGGTGGCCGGCGCATCGCCATTCTCGGCGACATGCTGGAAATGGGGGAATTCTCGGCCGATGTGCATCGGGAACTGGCCGAGCCGCTTCAGAAATCCGGAATCAATGATATATGGCTCGCCGGGCCTGACATGGCCTATTTGCGTGATGTGCTGGGAGAGGATAAGGACGTCGTTTACCGTGGCGATGCCGACGAACTCAGCGCCTATGTCGTCGAGAATATACGCCCGGGCGATGTGCTGATGGTCAAGTCGTCTAAGGGTACCGGGTTTGGACGCATTGTAGCGGCGCTGACGGCGAAGTTCGCGCCGGTTGCGTCGCCGGAATAATCGAGAGGAAAGTGTCGAGATGTTGCTTTGGCTGGTGGAGTTGTCCAATCATCTCCAGATTTTCAACCTGTTCCGGTACATCACCTTCAGGGCAGGGGCGGCACTCTTCACGTCTGCACTTCTCGTCTTCTTCTTCGGGCCGATGATCATCGATTCGCTGCGCATTCGGCAGGGCAAGGGCCAGCCGATCCGGGCCGATGGTCCGCAGACGCATTTCAAGAAGGCCGGCACGCCAACCATGGGCGGGCTGATGATCCTGGCTTCGGTCGTTGCCTCATCGCTGCTTTGGGCAGATCTTGGCAATGTCTATGTCGTGTCCTGCCTGCTGGTCATGCTTGGTTTCGGCCTGATCGGCTTCTATGACGACTATCTCAAGGTGACGAAGCAAAGCACGGCCGGCTTTTCCGGCCGCATGCGGCTTTTGGCCGAATTCGTCATCGCGGGCATTGCCACATTCTTCATGATGAAGGCGACCGTGCCGATGGGGCTGGAGAATGTTCATATGAACACGTCTGTGGCCTTCCCGTTCTTCAAGGACCTGCTGCTGAACCTCGGCTATTTCTTCATCGTCTTCGGCGGCTTCGTCATCGTTGCGGCCGGCAATGCGGTGAATTTCACCGATGGTCTCGATGGTCTCGCCATCGTGCCCGTCATGATCGCTTCCGCCTCCTTCGGCGTCATCGCCTATCTCGCCGGCAATGCGGTATTCGCCAACTATCTGCAGATCAATTTCGTGCCGGGCACCGGTGAATTGACCGTGGTCGTGTCGACCGTTGTCGGGGCAGGGCTGGGCTTCCTCTGGTTCAATGCCCCGCCGGCAGCGATTTTCATGGGCGATACCGGTTCGCTTTCCCTCGGTGGCCTGATCGGTTCGGTGGCTGTTGCCACCAAGCATGAGATCGTCATGGCGATCATCGGCGGCGTGTTCGTCATGGAGACGCTGTCGGTCATCATTCAGGTGGCGAGCTTCAAGATGACGGGCAAGCGCGTCTTCCTGATGGCGCCGATCCATCATCATTTCGAGAAGAAGGGGTGGACGGAGAGCCAGGTGGTGATCCGCTTCTGGATCATCGCCGTGATCCTGGCGCTGGTCGGCCTCGCTACCCTCAAGCTCAGGTGATCCCGAATGATTGCGATCACCACGCTTAGGGACAGGAAAGTCGCGTTGTTCGGCCTCGGCGGCTCCGGTCTTGCCACGGCGGAGGCGCTTGCAGCTGGCGGCGCGATCGTCACGGCCTGGGATGACAATCCGGACTCGGTCGAAAAGGCAAGCTCCAAGGGGTTAGGCACGGGGGATCTGCGGCAGGCGGACTGGTCGCAATTTGCCGCTTTCGTGCTGTCGCCGGGCGTGCCGCTGACCCATCCCAAGCCGCATTGGACCGTGGACCTGGCGCATGCCGCCGGTGTCGATATCATCGGCGATGTCGAGCTCTTTGTCCGCGAGCGGCGTGCGCATGCGCCGGCTTGCCCGTTCATCGCCATTACCGGCACCAATGGCAAGTCGACCACGACGGCGCTGATTGCCCATATATTAAAGTCGTCCGGCCGCGACACGCAGCTCGGCGGCAATATCGGCACGGCGGTGCTGACGCTCGATCCGCCGGCGGCGAACCGCTATTATGTCGTCGAATGCTCGTCCTACCAGATCGATCTGGCGCCGACGATCAATCCGTCTGCCGGTATCCTGCTCAACCTGACGCCCGACCATCTCGACCGGCATGGCACGATGCAACACTATGCCGACGTCAAGGAGCGGCTGGTTGCCGGCTCCGAGACGGCCATCATCGGCGATGACGATAGCTATTGCAGCCTGATTGCCGATCGGGTCGAACGGGCCGGGGTACGGACGGTGAGGATTTCCCGCCGGCATCCGGTGACGAACGGCCTTTATGCCGATGGCCAGAAGATCATGCATGCCACGGACGGCAAGGCGCGGCTGGTCGCCGATCTCGACGGCATCCAGACGCTGCGCGGCGCGCACAATGCACAGAACGCAGCCGCCGCCATCGGCGCCTGCCTGGCTGTCGGCGTCAGTGAAGATGACATCCGCGCCGGCCTCAAGAGTTTCCCGGGTCTCAAGCACCGCATGCAGCCGGTGGCGCGGCGTGGCAGCGTGGTGTTCGTCAACGATTCCAAGGCGACGAATGCGGATGCGGCAGCACCGGCGCTCTCAAGCTACGAGCACATTTACTGGATCGCCGGCGGCCTGCCCAAGGAAGGTGGGATTACCAGCCTGAAGCCGCTCTATGGCCGCATTGCCAAGGCCTATCTGATCGGCGAGGCCGCACCGCAATTTGCCGCCACGCTCGGCACCGATGTCGCTTACGAAATCTCCGGCACGCTAGAGCGGGCGGTGGCGCATGCTGCACAGGATGCCGAGAAGGACGAGGCAGGCGCGGTCGTGATGCTGTCGCCGGCCTGCGCCAGTTTCGACCAGTTCAAGAATTTCGAAGTCCGTGGCGACCATTTCGTCGATCTCGTCCGTGGGCTCGACGGTGTTTCGATGCTGATCTGACCCACAAGCCTGGGTCCGGTTTATAAGCATATGCTCAAGTACAGCGTGGTTAATGAGATATTAAGTGATTTCTCTGCATTGTCGCGGGGATATTCGCCTTTCTTGGCGTGAATGAGAAGGATGACGGGGATGGTAAGCAGGGCGGAAAGAGGGCCTCTGGCTGAATGGTTCTGGACGATCGACCGGTTCTTCCTCGCCGTCTTCATCCTGCTGCTCGGCATCGGCTTCATGCTCTCCTTCGCTGCGTCGCCGGCCGTCGCCGAGCGCATCGGGCTTGAGCCGTTCCATTTCGTCGAGCGGCACGCCATGTTCATGCTGCCGTCGCTGGGCGTGATGTTCGGCCTGTCCTTCCTGTCGCCGCGCCAGGTGCGCCGCACGGCCATGATCATGTTCGTGATCATGGTGCTGATGATGGTGGCGGTGCTGTTCATCGGCATGGAGGTCAAGGGTTCGCGGCGCTGGATCACGATCTCTGTCCTGTCAATCCAGCCTTCCGAATTCATGAAGCCCTGCTTCGTCGTCGTCTGCGCCTGGCTGTTCGCCGAACATCAGCGGCAGCCGGAAATTCCAGGCAATCTGTTCGCGCTGCTCATTTTCGTCATTGTTGCGGCGCTCCTGGTCGCCGAGCCGGATCTCGGCCAGACCATGCTGACGACTGGCGTCTGGGGTTCGATGTTCTTCATGGCCGGCATGCCCTGGCTCTGGATCATCGTCATGGCCGCTGGCGCCGGCGGCCTCCTGTTCTTCGCCTATGTCGTCTTCCCGCACGTGGCGGGTCGAATAAACCAGTTCATGACCGGCGAGGGCAATACGTTCCAGGTCGACACCGCCCATGATGCGATCACGCGCGGCCATTGGCTGGGCACGGGACCAGGCGAAGGCATYGTCAAGCGCATCCTGCCCGACAGCCATACCGACTTCGTCTTTTCCGTCGCCGCCGAGGAATTCGGCATCATCTTCTGTATGGCGCTGGTGGGGCTCTATCTCTTCATCGTCATGCGGGGGCTCGCGCATGCCTTCCGCGACCGCAACGACTTCACCCGCTTTGCCGTGGCCGGCTTGGTGCTGCAGATCGGCTTCCAGTCGATCATCAATATCGGCGTCAATCTGCAGCTGCTGCCGGCAAAAGGCATGACGCTGCCGCTGATTTCCTATGGCGGATCGTCGCAGATTGCCATATGCGTGACGGCCGGTTTCATCCTGGCGCTGACACGCCACAGGCCGGAGAAACGCGCGCAGGAACGCAGCCTTTTCCGTTCCGCGCCCCAGGCTCTGCCGGCCGCGGAGTAAGGTATGGATAAAGGCTTGATCGTGCTGGCAGCCGGCGGAACCGGCGGCCATCTGTTTCCGGCGGAGGCACTGGGCCATGCGCTGAAGGCGCGCGGCTATGCGGTGCATCTGGTCACGGACAGCCGCGCGGAACGCTTTGCCGGAAAGTTTCCGGCCGACGACATTCATGTCGTACCCTCGGCGACCATTGGTTCGAAGAATCCGATTGCGGTGGCCAAGGCGCTCTACAAGCTCTGGCGCGGCATTCGCACGGCGCGTGCGCTGTTCACGCGGCTGAAGCCCAAGGCCGTGGTCGGCTTCGGCGGTTACCCGACCGTGCCACCGCTGCTCGCAGCCTCCGGCATGAACATCCCAACGATGATCCATGAGCAGAATGCCGTCATGGGCCGCGCCAACAAGATGCTCGCCAACAAGGTCAAGGCCATCGCCGGCGGTTTCCTGCCGGAGGGCAGCGGCCGATATGCGGCGAAGACCGTGGTGACCGGCAATCCGGTGCGGCCGGGCGTGATCGCCGCGGCGGAGACCCCTTATCATCCGTCCGAGGCGAATGATCCGTTCAATCTCGTTGTCTTCGGCGGCAGCCAAGGGGCGCAGTTCTTCTCTACCGCCATCCCGTCGGCCGTCTGCATTCTCGGCGAGGACCTGCGCAAGCGGCTCAGCATCGTTCAACAGGCCCGGCCTGAGGACAAGGATGCAGTGACGGCTTCCTATGTAAAGCTTGGCATGCAGGCCGAGGTTTCGCCCTTCTTCGGCGATATGCCGGCGAAGATCGCCAATGCCAATCTGGTGATCTGCCGTTCCGGCGCCTCGACCGTCTCCGAACTCGCCGTCATCGGCCGCCCATCGGTGCTGGTGCCTTACCCTTACGCGCTCGACCATGACCAAGCCGCCAATGCCGCGGCGCTCAAGGCCAAGGGCGGGGCGGAAGTGATCGCACAATCGGCGCTGTCGGCAGAAAAGCTTTCGAAAATCATCGGCGCGGCCATGGCCGAGCCAGAGCGCCTAGCCGGCATCGCCGCTGCTGCCAGGGAAACCGGCAAGCCGCATGCGGCAGAGATCCTCGCCGATCTGGTCGAGGCGGTCGCCAATGGCGAGCCGGTGACAAAATTCAAAGAGGTATCTCGCGTATGAAAATGCCCCAGAGCATCGGGCTCGTTCACTTCATCGGCATCGGCGGCATCGGCATGAGCGGCATTGCCGAAGTGCTGCACAATCTCGGCCACAAGGTGCAGGGCTCCGACCAGGCCGACAGCGCCAATGTGCAGCGCCTGCGCGCCAAGGGCATCGACGTGTCCGTCGGCCACAGGGCGGAGAATCTTGGCGATGCCGAAGTCGTGGTCGTGTCGACGGCGATCCGGAAGAACAATCCTGAACTGGTCGCTGCGCGTGAAAAACTGCTGCCGGTCGTGCGCCGCGCCGAAATGCTGGCTGAACTGATGCGCTTCCGCAATGCGATCGCCATCGGAGGTACGCATGGCAAGACCACGACGACGTCGATGGTCGGCACGTTGCTGGAAGCTGGCGGGCTTGACCCGACCGTGATCAACGGCGGCATCATCAATGCCTATGGCACCAATGCGCGCATGGGCGAGGGTGAGTGGATGGTGGTCGAGGCCGACGAATCGGACGGCACGTTCCTGAAACTGCCCGCCGACGTTGCCGTGGTCACCAATATTGATCCGGAGCATCTCGACCATTACGGCACGTTCGACAATGCCCGTGCCGCCTTCCGGCAGTTCGTCGAGAACGTGCCGTTCTATGGTTTCGGCGTCATGTGCCTCGACCATCCTGAAGTCCAGACGATGGTTTCCAAGATCGAGGACCGTAAGGTCGTCACCTATGGCGAGAACCCGCAGGCCGATGTCCGTTTCAAGAATGTCCGCTATGAAGGCAGCACTTCGGTGTTCGATGTCGAGATCCGCCGCCGCCGGACGGGGCGGGTGATCGAGCTCAATGGGCTGACGCTGCCGATGCCCGGCCGTCACAATGTCTCCAACGCCACCGCTGCCGTCGCTGTCGCAAACCGGCTGGGCATCAGCGAGGAAGCGATCCGGCGTGGTCTGGCCGGTTTTGCCGGCGTCAAGCGCCGCTTCACCTTCACCGGCGAATGGAATGGCGTGAAAGTGTTCGACGATTACGGCCACCATCCGGTCGAGATCAGGGCGGTGCTTCGCGCCGCGCGCGACACCTGCACGGGACGCGTCATCGCTGTTCACCAACCGCATCGCTACAGCCGTGTGGCGAGCCTGTTCGAGGATTTTGCCTCCTGCTTCAACGAGGCTGACACGATCTTTATCGCGCCGATCTATTCGGCGGGCGAGGACGCGATCCCCGGGGTGACGGCGGAAGAACTCGTCTCGCGCATCAAATCGGCCGGTCATCGCGATGCCCGTTTTCTGCCGACGCCAGAGGCCTTGGCGCCCTATGTTGCGGCCATCGCCCAGCCGGGTGATTTCGTGGTAATGTTGGGGGCTGGAAACATTACGAATTGGGCAGCCGCTCTGCCAAAGGAGCTGGCGGCTTTGGGAAGGAAGGCATGAAGCAGGTTGATGGTGTAAAGCTGCTCGCCCGCCTGGGCGATGCAATGAAGGATGTTCGGGGCCGTCTGACGCCAGATGCGCCGATGGACCGCGTGACCTGGTTTCGCGMCGGCGGACTGGCGGAACTGATGTTTCAGCCGCATGACGTCGACGACCTCGCCGCGTTCCTGAAGGTGTTGCCGGATGATGTGCCGATCACCGTGATCGGCGTCGGCTCCAACCTCCTGGTGCGCGACGGCGGCATCGAGGGTGTCGTGCTTCGACTATCGGCCAAAGGGTTCGGCGATGTCGAGCTCGCTGGTGACAATCGCATCCGCGCCGGTGCCATCTGCCCCGACAAGAACATCGCGGCCATGGCGCTCGACCATGGCATCGGAGGGTTCGCTTTCTACTACGGTATTCCCGGCTCGATCGGCGGCGCCATTACGATGAATGCCGGCGCCAATGGCAGCGAGACCAAGGACCGCATCGTCGGTATCGAGGCTCTCGACCGGCGGGGCAATCGCGTCACGCTGACCAATGCCGACATGCATTATACCTATCGCCATTCGGCGGCGCCCGAAGGACTGATCTTTACCCACGGTATCTTCGAAGGCCATGCGGACGACAAGGCGAAGATCCGCAGTGAAATGGATGCCGTGCGGCATCATCGCGAGACGGTCCAGCCCGTGCGTGAGAAAACCGGCGGCTCGACCTTCAAGAATCCGGAAGGCCATTCGGCCTGGAAGCTGATCGACGAGGCCGGCTGCCGCGGCCTGCAGATCGGCGGTGCGCAAATGTCGCCTCTGCACTGCAATTTCATGATCAATATCGGCCACGCCTCCGGCTACGACCTGGAGAATCTGGGTGAGACAGTGCGCCAGCGGGTCTATGAGCATTCCGGCATCCTGCTCGAATGGGAGATCAAGCGCCTCGGCTTGTTCATGCCCGGCTACGAAGTCAAAGCGTTCACGCCCGGCTGAGCCTCCGCGCCCGGCTGACAAAAAGCCGGGCAACACTAATATTAGGCGTATCTAAGCAACCCGATCTTAAGATGTGGCCAGCAAAATGCTGCGAGCTATCGGGCGGTACAGATGATTTCCTTCCTCAAAAATTGGATCGCGAAGAGGATCGCCTTTGGCGAATTCTCGCGGAGAGGGGACGTCTTTCGGTTCGCCTGCCACAGGACCTTATGGACGACCCTTGCCGCCGTCATCCTAAACTTTGCCGTCTACCAGGCGTTCGGGCGGCTGGGGATTTTCGACGTCGCGCTGCCGCCCAATCCGTGGTCGGACACGATCGTCACCGCATTCGTGGCCGGTCCGATCTCTTTCCTCGCATATTATTTCGTCGGTTCCGCAATTTTCGATCTTGCGGTTTCGCGCAACGAATTCGAGCGCCTGTCACGCATCGATCCGCTGACCGGATTGCTCAACCGCCGTGCCTTCGTAGAGGTGATCGCCACACTGGATGAACCCTATACGCTCGCGGTGTTTGACATCGACCGGTTCAAATCGATCAACGATACGCATGGCCACAAGGCCGGTGACGATGTTCTGGTCGAGGTGTCTCATTTGCTTCGCGGCGCGTTCGGCGCCGAAAACACCGTTTCCCGGCTGGGCGGCGAGGAATTCGGCGTCATCCTGCGCCGGCAAACCAGCGACGAGACGGTGCAGGCAGTGAATCTCTTCCGCGAGGCGATGGCGCTGCACATATTCGAGGCCGATGGTAGGGAAATCACGGTCACGATTTCCGCCGGCGTCTCCGAGGGCAACGGCAAGCTGAGCTATTCGATGCTGTTCACCAAAGCGGACAAGGCCTTGTATGTCGCCAAGGCCATGGGGCGCAACCGGGTCGTCCATGCCGAAGAGATCGCCGCAATCATGCCATCGAATGAAAATGGCGAAGACAAGATTGCCATTTGACGGTGTATTCTTCAGGCCGCGGATGACTATGTCTTCAACTCATATCCGTTCATTAGAATATACGGTTTGGTTACATTGATCCTCTATCGTCGGGCAAGCGGGCTTGCATGACAATGGCCCCATATCGAGAGACTGACCCAGCCGACGCCGCCTGACCGCGGTGCGGCTCCTGCCTGACGAAGGACGGCACTGGATCGGATGAGCATCCCCAAACCCAAGGCAATTGATGGCGAGACCGCGACCTATGGCAGGTCGCGCGCGGACCTCGATTTCTGGCTCGCCTGCGTCGGTGCGCCGTTGGTGGTGCTTGAAAAGCAATCGCTGACGATCCGTGCCGCCAATCGCAATGCCGCCGTGTTCTTCGGCGTCGACGAGGAGAGCCTGTTCCAGTCGCCCATCCAGGCGCTTGTCGGTGACGAGGCCACGAGCCTGCTCGCGCATATCTGGAACACCGCGCCGGAGGGTGTGCCCGGCGAACCTTTCCTCATCCGTGCCCAGGTACATGGGCAGGAGCGGGTGCTCATGGTGCAGGTCACCAAGATTACCGTCGAGGGTGAGGCGCTCAGGCTTTTCACCTTCATGGATGCACCGCCGCAAGGATCGGTCGCGCTTGCCGGCTGGCAGGAGAATGTGATCGCCATGCTCGACTGGTTGCCCTTCGGCTTCGAGATTGCCGGAACCGACGACCAGATCCAGTTTGCCAATTCGAGCTTCCACCAGATGTTCGGCTATTCGCAGGACGAGATCGAAGACATCGACGAGTGGTGGCGGCTCGTCTACCCAGACCCCGACTATCGCCTCCACGCCAAGACCTTATGGGAGACATCTCTCGCAACGGCGCGCGCGGAAAATCGCGAGATGACACCGTTCGACCTCGATGTCACGACCAAGAGCGGGATGGTGCGCACGATCCAGTTCCGCCACCGCACGATCGGCAATTTCAACGTCAACCTCTATCTCGACGTGACCCGCGAGGTTGCCTATGCCCGGGAGCTCAAGGTGCTGGCCGAGACCGATCCGCTGACCGGCGTGATCAACCGGCGGCGCTTCTTCGAGGAGGCGGAAGGTGTTTATCGCCACGCAAGCGACCGGTCTTCGGCCGTGGCAGTGCTGATGCTCGACATCGACCATTTCAAACAGATCAACGATGCGTATGGTCATGGGCTGGGCGATCTGGTGTTGCGCGAATTTACAGATCGCTGTCGTGGTTCGGTTTGCAAGGGCGATCTTTTGGCCCGGATGGGGGGAGAGGAATTCCTCATTCTGCTGACCGGAGCGGATGCCGAGCAGGCGCGCGACATCGGTGAACGCCTCAGGATACAGATCTCGGCGCAGCCATTCTGCTGCAGCGGGATCAGCATCCCGGTCACGGTCAGCATCGGCGGCGCGCTCAGGGCCAGTGGAGCAGAATCAGTCGAGACCACCATATCGCGTGCTGACCGAGCGCTTTATGCCGCCAAGCACGCGGGTCGGGATTGCGTGATCTTCGACACCGACGAGATCCGGCGGCGGATGAATTTTCCCGGTTATACCTAGGCAAATCAAACTTCATGTTCGATCTGCGCCCGTGCTCGAACGTCGCGGGCTCAGAAGCGGGATATTATTCCATTGAAGGAATATATTTCTGTGCCATGGATTGTCGAGTATACGAATGAGTTTGGCGATTGGTATCAGGACCTCGCCGAGATGGTTCAGGATGATATCGACCGAGTTGTTGGCCTCCTGGAGACGAAGAGTCAGCAATTGCCGTTTCGCTTACTCATCGGGGATCGAAAATTCGAGGCATGCGCATATGCGAGAATTGCGGATTCAGCACGCGGGCAGCCCAATAGGGTTTTCTATGCCTTCGATCCGCGTCGCACTGCAATTCCGCTCGTTGCTGGATGCAAGGTTGGCGTCGATCGGTTTTACGAAACGATGATACCGATCGCCGATGCGCTTTATGACGATCATACCGCGCACTTTCCCGATGGCGCGGTCTCGATCAGAAACTTCTCCGAGATCGCTCCTATGCCTGGACAATCAAAATCCTGATCATGCAGTTCCCCACAAAAAATTAACAAAAGTAAACCACTCGTTAACCTTAATCGTTTTTTATGCCCTGAGACGAATCCGTTGCATTAGCAGACGCGCAGGCGCGCCAGTCTCATGCAAGGGCGGATGGCTAGACTGATGATCAAGTCTTGGGGAAGTGTGAATGGATGCGAAGCATGTCGCGGTGTTGTTGGGTGGGTTCTCTTCCGAGCGGCCGGTGAGCCTTTCGTCGGGAAATGCCTGCGCTGGCGCGCTTGAGGCTGAAGGTTATCGAGTGAGTCGGGTGGATGTCGGGCATGACATCGCCACGGTTCTGGCCGACCTCAAGCCGGACGTCGCCTTCAACGCGCTGCATGGGCCGTTCGGCGAGGACGGTACGATCCAGGGCATGCTCGAATATCTCGAAATTCCCTATACGCATTCCGGCGTGCTCGCGTCGGCGCTGGCGATGGACAAGTCTCAAGCCAAGCGCATTGCCAAGACGCATGGCATTCCCGTCGCCGAAGCCAAGGTGATGAGCCGCTTCGATTTCACCTCGGCGCATCCGATGAAGCCGCCCTATGTGGTCAAGCCGGTGCGTGAGGGGTCGAGCTTCGGTGTCGTCATCGTCAAGGAAGACCAGAGCCACCCGCCGCAGGTGATCACCTCGTCGGAATGGAAATACGGCGAGACGGTCATGGTCGAGCGCTATATTGCCGGGCGCGAGCTGACCTGCGGCGTGATGGGTGATGTCGCCCTTGGCGTCACCGAAATCGTGCCGCAAGGCCACAGCTTTTATGATTATGATTCCAAATATGTATCCGGTGGATCAAAACATGTGATTCCGGCACAAATTTCACCGAAAATTTACCAAAAAGTACAAACATTGGCCCTTACGGCGCACAAGGCGATGGGTTGCCGCGGGGTCAGTCGATCCGACTTCCGTTACGACGATCGCTTCTCCGAAGAAGGTGAACTGATCTGGCTGGAAATCAACACCCAGCCCGGCATGACTCCGACCTCGCTGGTGCCCGAAATGGCCCAGCATGCTGGCCATTCCTTTGGTGAGTTTCTTCGATGGATGGTGGAGGACGCGTCGTGTTTGCGTTGAAGTCCTTTAGATCGGCGGGCAAGATGGACTGGCTGGAGCCTGACCCGGCGTCCGGCGGCGAGCGCATGGTGCTGCCGCGGCCGCTTCGGCGTAGCTGGCGTTTCCTGTGCAGCCTTGCGGCGGGTCGTATCGATATCCCGCGGCATGCGGGTACGGTTTCGCTGCTTGCCTTCTATGGACTGACATGCGCCTACGCCTTTTCGATTACCGGCGAATCGGCCGACGTGGCGCAGGCGGTGACGTCGGCGGCAGGCTTTGCGATCAACAATGTCCGGGTCTCGGGCAATGCCCAGACCTCCGAGATCGACATCCTCGAACGGCTCGGCCTCGACGGCACGACGTCGCTGATGGCGCTCGACGTCGCCGAGACGCGCGACAAGCTCAAGACCCTGCCGTGGGTGCTCGATGCCGAGGTGCGCAAGATCTATCCGGATACGATCGACATCAAGCTCAAGGAAAAGACCGCGTTCGGCATCTGGCAGCATGAAGATGCATTGTCGCTCATCCAGAAGGACGGCAGTGTGATCGCACCCCTGCGCGACAACAAATTCGCCTATTTGCCGCTCTTCGTCGGAACGGATGCTGGCTCGGACGCCGGAGAGATCACGGCCGACTTCGACAAATGGCCCGACATCAAGAAGCGCATCAAGGCTTTCGTACGTGTCGCCGGCCGTCGCTGGGATCTGCATCTCGACAACGGCATTGTCGTCAAGCTGCCTGAGGCGAATATGGGGCGGGCGATGGCGGAGCTTTCCCAGCTTGACCATGATCATCAACTGCTCGAGCGCGACGTGCTTGCTGTCGATTTCCGGCTTGACGACCGCACCACCATCCAACTGTCGCCGGAGGCTGCGGCGCGCCGCGCCAAGGCAGTCGAAGCACGGGCCAAGCAACTGAAGAAGGAGGATGCGATATGAGCATTTTCCGCACTCCCAATGGTTCCGCGCCGCGCCTCAAGCCTTTGCCCTCCAAGAAGGCGCATGTCGTCTCGGTGCTCGATATCGGCTCGACCAAGGTGGTCTGCATGATCGGCCGGTTGACGCCGCGCGATCCTTCGGAAGTGCTGCCGGGCCGCACCCACAAGATCGAGATCATCGGCATCGGCCACCAGAAATCGCGTGGCATCAAGTCCGGCGTGATCTCCGATCTCGACGCGCTCGAAAGCGTTATCCGCAATGCCGTCGACACCGCCGAGCGGCAGGCGAAGCTCACCGTCGACAGCCTGATCGTTAATGTCTCGGCGGGTCGTCTGCAGAGCGATGTCTATACCGCCTCGATCGATCTCGGCGGCCAGGAAGTCGACAATGACGATGTCCGTAAGGTTCTCGTCGCCGCCTGCCAGCAGTCGCAGCGCAATGAGCGCGCCGTATTGCATTCGCTGCCGACGGGCTTTTCGCTCGATGGCGAGCGCGGCATCGGCGATCCGGTGTCGATGTATGGCGATACGCTGGGCGTCGACATGCATGTGCTGACGGCCGAACGCATGGCGGTCAAGAATATCGAGCTCTGCGTCAATCGCGCGCATCTTTCCGTCGAGGGCATGGTGGCGACACCTTATGCCTCCGGTCTCGCCGCATTGGTCGACGACGAGCTCGAACTCGGCTGTGCTGCGATCGACATGGGTGGCGGCACGACGACGATCTCGGTCTTCGCCGAGGGCAAGCTCGTGCATGCCGATGCGATCGGTCTGGGCGGGCATCACATCACCACCGACCTGGCGCGCGGTCTTTCCACAAGGATCGAGGACGCGGAGCGAATCAAGGTCGTGCATGGTTCGGCGCTCTCCAACCTCGTCGACGATCGCGAACTGGTTCCGGTGCCGCCGATCAGCGAGGACGATCACGAGCAGCCGGCGCAAATCCCGCGCGGGCTGGTCGGCAAGATCGTGCGCGCCCGCGTCGA
This sequence comes from Rhizobium sp. P2_G2, assembly GCF_056403555.1. NCBI lineage: Bacteria > Pseudomonadati > Pseudomonadota > Alphaproteobacteria > Hyphomicrobiales > Rhizobiaceae > Rhizobium > Rhizobium sp. P2_G2. Next base: position 2,518 of record NZ_JBFUFF010000070.1, on the reverse strand, counting down.
GGAGACGCTGGAAATGATTCGCGACCGCATCCGCGCCTCGGGCTTCAGCCCGATCGTCGGAAAGCGCGTCGTCCTGACGGGTGGCGCCAGCCAGCTGCCGGGCCTGCCGGATCTGGCGCGGCAGATTCTTGCCCGCAACGTCCGCATTGGCCGGCCGATGGGCATCAAGGGCCTGCCGCCTGCGGCAAAGGGACCGGCATTCTCCACGGCGGTGGGGCTGTTGATCTACCCGCAGTTCGCGGACATCGAAATCCATGCCGCGGAAGGCATGCTGTCGGCGCTGGCCGGCGGCAATGGCCGGATCGCGCGGGTCGGCCAATGGCTGAAGAGTAGTTTCTAGCGCATGTCTGCCGAAACTGGTCACCGGTTTCGGGAAATGAACATGCGCTAGACAAAGTGCTTAAGAATCGGGGCGGCGTGCTTGGGCGCCCGTCCTGGCAGTGACAACGGATCGGCGGCATGCCCGGCGATCAAGGACTTGAGGCCGGTATGGCGACCGGCCCTGATAGAGGAAAGGCGGTTACCATGACCATCAAATTGCAGAAGCCGGATATTACCGAGCTGAAGCCTCGCATCACCGTGTTCGGTGTCGGCGGCGGCGGCGGCAACGCCGTCAACAACATGATCAGCGCTGGCCTGCAAGGCGTCGACTTCGTCGTCGCCAATACGGACGCGCAGGCACTGGCGATGACACGCGCCGAACGCATCATCCAGATGGGCGTGCAGGTGACCGAAGGTCTCGGCGCCGGCTCGCAGCCGGAAGTCGGCCGTGCGGCCGCCGAGGAATGCCTCGACGAGATCATCGATCATCTCTCTGGCACGCATATGTGCTTCGTCACCGCGGGCATGGGCGGCGGCACCGGCACCGGTGCGGCGCCGGTCGTGGCGCAGGCGGCCCGTTCCAAGGGCATCCTGACGGTAGGCGTCGTCACCAAGCCGTTCCATTTCGAAGGCCAGCGCCGCATGCGCATTGCCGACAACGGCATTTCCGAATTGCAGAAGTCGGTCGATACCCTGATCGTCATCCCGAATCAGAACCTCTTCCGGATCGCCAACGACAAGACGACCTTCGCCGATGCCTTCGCCATGGCTGACCAGGTCCTCTATTCGGGCGTTGCCTGCATCACCGATCTCATGGTCAAGGAAGGCCTGATCAATCTCGACTTCGCCGACGTCCGCTCGATCATGCGGGAAATGGGTCGTGCGATGATGGGTACCGGCGAATCATCCGGCGAGGGCCGTGCTCTGGCCGCTGCGGAAGCGGCGATCGCCAACCCGCTGCTCGACGAGACCTCGATGAAGGGCTCGCAAGGCCTGCTGATCTCGATCACCGGCGGTCGCGACATGACCCTCTTCGAAGTCGACGAGGCTGCGACCCGTATCCGCGAAGAAGTCGATGCAGACGCCAATATCATCCTCGGCGCCACATTCGACGAAGCATTGGAAGGCATCATCCGCGTCTCTGTCGTCGCGACCGGTATCGATCGCGCGGCAGGAGCGGCTGATCCGCGCCCTTTTGAGGTAAGGCCGGTTGCACGGCCGGTTGCCCGTCCCCAGGTGCAGGCTCAGCAGCCGGTCGCCGCGGCACCTGCCGCCGTGATCACGCCGCAGCCGGTGGCGCCGCAGCCTGTGCTGCAGCAGCCGGCCTATCAGCCTGATCCGATTGCGGAGCAGATTCGCGCCGCCGAGATGGACATGGAGCGCGAGCTCGAAATTGCTGTCGCCCAGCCGCTGATGAACGAGTTGCAGGCACCGACACAGGAAAGCTTCCGTCCGCAGAGCCGTCTGTTCACGTCGCCCGCCGTCGAACCTGCCCCGCAGCCGGTCGCGCCGGTAATGCAGCCGGTGATGCACCAGCCGCCGATGCAGACGCATGTCGAGCCGCAGATGCAGCCGCGCATGGCTGTGCCCCAGTCTGAGCCGGCGCCGGTTTACGCACAGCCGCAGCCGCGCGTCGAACCGTCGCTGATGGCGCAGGTGCGTGCCGAGGCTGAAACGTCCCGCATGCCGAAGGTCGAGGACTTCCCGCCCGTGGTGAAGGCCGAGATCGAACATCGCGCCGGTGTTGCGCCCACGACTCACACCGAGGAACGTGGCCCGATGGGCCTCTTGAAGCGCCTGACCTCATCGCTCGGCCGCAGGGAAGACGAAGTGCCGGCTGCCGAAGCACAGGCCGCCGCCGCCCAGGCCCGTCGTACCCTGTCGCCCGAAGCGAGCCTCTACGCACCGCGCCGCGGCAATCTCGACGACCAGGGCAGGGTGGTTCCGACCGCGCAGCGCGGTCAGGAAAACGAGGAATTCGATATCCCCGCCTTCCTGCGCCGCCAGACAAACTGAGGCGTTTGCCCCACACTTCTCAAGGATTCGAAAGGCCCGGAATTTCCGGGCCTTTTCAGTTGTGCGCCCAGCATGGGCGCATTCTTGTGGGTGGAAGTCCCACCGTAAGCTGGTCATGGCGAGCGAAGAGAAGCGCAACTGCGGAAGGGCGACTGACCGTGGGGAGGAAGCGTGGATCGAA
>NZ_JBFUFF010000069.1:0-39065 GCF_056403555.1 Rhizobium sp. P2_G2 | reverse complement strand
ACTCTGGCCGGTGCGCTCATTGGTGATGATGTCGGCCGAGACGCGTTTGACCACCCCCTTGAGATCGGGCGTATGGCGATGGTCGAAGCTGTTGAAGCGGATGATCACCGGCGTGTTGAGATGCACCTGATCGATCTGCGACGGCGGCACCTGGACGCTGACGACGAGCTTCACATTGTCGGGCACGATTTCCATCATCGGCTCGGCGGCGCGGATGACCTGACGGACCGCATGCACCTGCATGTTGAAGACATGTCCCTCCATCGGTGCCGTGACCAAGACACGCGATAGCGTCGCGAGCGTGGAAATGCGGCGCTCCCTGAGTTCCGCGGCCTTGGCATCGGTATCGGCAAGTTCCTTGATCGCATCTTCGCGCATCTGGGCGCTGACATTGATGATCGCCGATTCCATTTCGGCGATGCGCGCCTTGGCTTCGGCGATAGAGGATTCCGATTCGCTGATATTGCCTTCAGCTTGTGCCGCGTCACGCTGCAGCGAGATCACCCGGCTCTTCTGCGTCAGGCCCTGTTGCAGCAGGGCTTGCTGGCCGCTGAGGTCGGAATTGATCAGCGTCAGCTGGTTCTTGAGCGCACCGATACGAGCATCGAGACCGTCGATCTGCTTCTGGATCTGCGCCTTGCGCTCCTGCAACTGGGCGATCTGCTTGTCGCGGGTCATGCGACGGGCGAGCAAGAGATCGGCTTGGCCGCGCATGATTTCAGCCGCGGTAGGGTCGGTCTTCGCCCGCGCAACGAGTTCGGGATCGAAGCTCGCCTGTGGTGTTTCATCCTGCTCGGCGATCAGCCGTGCGCGCGTCCCGAGAAGCGGGAAAAGCTGGCTTTCGATGACGGCGAGTTCGGCCTTGTCGAATGTGTCGTCGAACACGACCAGCGTCTGGCCAGCCTTGACCGGGTCGCCTTCCTTGACCAGAATCTGGCCGACGACGCCGCCGACGGCATGTTGCACGACCTGGCGCTTGGTTTCGACTTCGATGACGCCGCTGCCGACCACTGCGCCGGCCATCTCGGTAAAGACCGACCACGAGCCAAGTCCGAGCACCAGCAAGGCGAGGGTGACGAACCCCATGATCAGATAGCGCCGCGAGCTCAACACCTTGATCTGCTGCTTTTTGGGCGCAGGCAAGGCGCCATAGGTCGGTTGGGTGAGTGTCATTGGCCACTCCCTTCTTTCAACTGTGGTTCGGGACCATCAGCGGCGGTCGCATCGCTGCTGTCATCCGTCTTCGTCTCGCCCTCATGCTGACTTTGATCCGTCAGCTTTTTGGGCGGCGCGCCGAGGCCGCGCGGGGCGCCGCCGGCGAGCAGGCCGGTGCCGAGCAGGCCCGGTAGCGGCGAAGCGCCACCGGTCGGTGCATTGCCAGGCGTTGGCGCAGGACCTGCCGGTCGCGGGGGATGCGGTGTCGGCGCCTGCGGGCCGGAGCCCTGCGGCGGCTGGGCCGGGCCCGAGGGGCCGGCAACCTGTGGCGGCTGCTGTGGCTGTCCGCCGGTCGTGCCGATCGCCTGGTAATTTTTGAGATGCTGCTTCAGCACTTCGTCGCGCGGTCCGAAAGCAACGCGATTGCCGCCTTCGAGGATGAGGATCAGGTCGCATTCCTCGATCGCAGCTGGCCGATGCGCCATGATGACGACCGACCGGCCGTCCTTCTTGGCGTTGCGGATGGCGACATTGAGCGCCGCCGAGCCTTCGGCGTCGAGATTGGCGTTCGGTTCGTCGAGCACCAGGATGACCGGGTCGCCATAGAGCGCGCGGGCGAGGCCGATGCGCTGTTTCTGGCCGCCGGACAGGCGCTGGCCTTGCGCCGGCAGCTTCGTGTCGTAGCCGTTACCGAGCCTGAGCACCAGGTCGTGGGCGGCCGCCTTCTGCGCGGCGGATACGACCTTTTCGGAATCCGGTTCAAGCGACAGGCGGGAAATGTTCTCGGCGATCGTGCCTTCGAACAGGGCCACTTCCTGCGGCAGGTAGCCGACATAGTTGGCGAGGTCGTCGACGCTATACTGTTCGATCGATGCGCCATCGAGCCTGACACGTCCGGCCTGGATCGGCCAGACGCCGGTCAGCACGCGTGCCAATGTCGATTTGCCGGAACCCGATTGGCCGATGACGCCGAGCGCCTGGCCGGGAGGCAATTCGAAAGAAAGATTGCGCAGCGTCGGAATCCGTTCGCCCGGCGGTACGACGGAAATGTTCTGCACTTCCAGGATGGCGCGCGGCCGGGGCAGGGTGGTGCGGGGCGCTTCCGGCGGCACCTTGCTGAGCACGTCCGAAAGGCCTTTCCAGCCCTGCCGGCCGCGCTGGATCATCGACCACTGGGCGATCATGGTCTCGATCGGCGACAATGCGCGACCGATGATGATCGAGCTCGCCAGCATCGCGCCCGAACTGATGTGGCCCTGGATAGCCAGCCAGGCGCCCATGCCGAGAATGGCGGACTGCAGGAAAATGCGGAACGTCTTCGATGTGATCGAATAGAAGCCGTTATTGTCGCTGTAATGGAGGTTGGCGACCAGCGTGTCCTCGCGCAGCGATTTCCAGCGGATGGCGGTGGCGCCGCGCATGCCCAGCGCACGCACAGTGTCGGCCTCGCGCTGCAGCGTCGAGGTCATTTCTTCCGAAAGGCGCGTGGTGTTCATCGCCCTTTCCTGATCGCCCTTGGTGCCGTTCTGGTTGAGCCAGGTGAGGCAGATCAGGATCRCACCGCCGGCGACGCCGAGAATGCCCATATAGGTGTGGAAAATGAAGATGATGAGGACGAAAACCGGCGTCCAGGGAATGTCGAACACGGCAAAGGCGGCCGGTGACGAGATGACGCGCTGAACCGAATCGAGGTCGCGCATGGCAGTCGCGGTATTAACGCCTTGCGCCGCCAGCATGGTCCGGTCGGTGACGATGCGGAAGACGCGCGTTTCAAGGGATGCCTGGAAACGTGAGCCGATCCGCGCCGCAAGCCGGCCGCGGGCATGATCCAGTACGCCCATGATCGCATACATCATCACCAGCAGGATGGTCAGCACCACCAGTGTCGGCTCGGACCGGCTGGTGAGCACGCGGTCATAGACCTGCAAGCTGTAGAGCGATCCGGTCAGCACGAGCAAGTTCACGAAGAACGAGAATATGCCGATGGAGATAAAAGCGAAGCGGCTTTCTGACAGAGCGGCGCGCAGTTCTTCCACACCGTTTTTTTTCGGAGCAGGGTTCACCTCAGCCTCTTATTTTGTTCATGAGTAGATTTTCGCAATTGCCTATCGCCAGTTCATCCTGCCTTTTGCCGGTGCAGAAAGCCTGAAAACGATGCATGCTATGTTTATACGGCAATACTCTTGATTACGACAGACAATCAATAGGAAAACCGCCACGCGTCTTTACAAACAGCCAACAGGTCAGCTTCGCGCCATCCTTGCGCCGTCGTCATTTGAAGGCCGTCCGGGCCTGGCCCATCTAGGCATTCGCCGGCAAATCGCAACGAGCGTTAACCGTATCACGGCTGCCGCGCGATGCGACAAATTGCCTGATCGGGTTTCCTAATCCCTCGCTGTCGGCAACAGAGCCGTCGATGCCGCATCGATGCGGGTGAGTGCTCCTGCCGGACAGCCACGCTACCCCAAAAACTAAGGGGGAAAATCTACCCCTTTTCAACGGCCCGGTTTTGAATACTTATGGAGAGGCGGGGTCCACGGGGCGTGAACCAGCGCGGACCGACGCATTCGACAGGCTGAGGGAAACGAACGATGTCTGTTCACACATCGGCTCATAGTCCGGGCGTGTTCCTTCCGGAGGAACTCGGCATGCTGCGGGCGCTCATGGACGAGATGCGCGAAGAAGATGGTTTTCCGCGTGCGCCAGCCGACGAAGAGCGCCTTGCCGCTTTTCTGCTGAAGACTTACGATCGCGGCGTGACATGCAGGGCAAAGCTGAAAGCCTATTGTAGTGTTGCGCTCAAGCTCTATTTTCGCGAAGGCTCCGGCATCGCTACGGAAATCGCACCGCTCAGGGAACCACGGCGGCGCAGTGACGGTTGATCCGGCAAAACCTGGAGCCGGACATTGAGCAACCGCAGGACAGCAAAATCGCAAGACGATCCCATTGGATGCGAGCAGCCCGCGCAATCCGGCCTTCCGGACATCCATGGTGACCCCGGTGTGGGTGGTCTGCTCGCCGACCCGCAAGTGCCTGCCGCTCCACGCACACAGCGCCCGGCCGCCGCTGGCTCCGCCTCTCCCGACCCGGAACCGCCAAAGGCGCATGGCGACTGGCTGCCGACCCACAAATCGCTTGGCCGCCCCGCACGCTGAGCACGAGCTTGACGGGCCTCTTGTTTCGACCTTCCGGCGGTCCGTGGCCTAATTTGCCCGTTCTTGCGCGCTTTCTCCACGCCCATGAGCCCCCCGAGGCTGTGGAAAGCCCTCAGCCTTGCATGAATTTCCATTATCGACACCTCGATTCATTCCATCTGCAAAAAAATGGGGATAGTATAAATTTGATAATTCTCAATTCAAAACACCTCTTGGCGGGAGCAGTGCATGCCGGCATCGTATGGGGGACTGGCCGAGGGCGCGGGTGGGGCGATCTGGCCTTCACCGCGGCACCGGAAGAAATGTGTTGTAAATAGAGCAGGGCTTGCATCCGCCGGCATGCGCGTGTCGTGTTTCCACCGGGTGTCGGCATGCTGCGCCGAACGCCTGTTCAACACTGAAGACCCACTTCTCCGCGACAGCAATGGCCTCGCGAGAGAGGTGTCGCATGCGTGATGCCCCAGCGCGTGTCCTGATCGTGGAAGACGAGGCGTTCGTCGTCATGCTGATCGAGGACATGCTTGCCGAACTGGGCTTCGAGATCGCCGGCATTGCCTCGCGCGTGGCAGCCGCGCTGCCGCTGGTTGCGACGCTGGATTTCGACCTGGCAATTCTCGACGTCAATCTCAACGGCGAAATGTCGTTCCCTGTGGCTGATGCGATCGCCGGAAAGGGCGTGCCCTATCTGTTCGCCACCGGCTATGGCAGACCCGCGATCGCTGCCGAGCATGCGCATCGGCCGGTCATCAAGAAGCCGTTCTCGATCCAGGACCTCGGTTCAGCAATCAAGGCGGCGCTTTCGGGCGGCTCGGCCATGCTGGAAGCGTGAAGGGTCTAGGCGGCGCCTGTTGTCTGCGCCAGGCGAACACGTGCCATCGGCGTCGTCAGCGTAAAGATCACGCCACTCTCGGCATACGAAGTCTCGACCTCCGCCTCCAATTCGTAACCGAGCACCCGCTCGATCATCTTCGATCCGAAGCCGAGCTTGTCGGGCGAAGTCACCGGCGGTCCTCCGGTTTCGGTCCAGACCAGCCGCAACATTTCGTTGTCCGCTTCCCCTTCATTGTCGATCGACCATTCGACCGTGATCTTTCCGGTCGACGTTCGGAGCGCTCCGTATTTCACGGCGTTGGTGCAGAGTTCGTGCAACGCCATGCTGATCGACAACACGCCCTTGGCCTTGACCTGGAAATTCGGGCCGCGCACCGTAAACTGCGTCGCCTTGTCGCCGGCAAACGGGCGGATCGCCGACTCCACCATGTCGCGCATTCCAGCGGACTGGCCGTCATCCCGCATCAGAAGGCCATGCGCCTCGCTGAGTGCATTCAGTCGTTTGGTGAATACTTTCACGGTCTCGTCGCCCGTGCCTTCGGATCTGAGCGTCTGCCGGGCCACCGACTGAACGGTTGCCAGGAGGTTCTTGATGCGATGGTCCAATTCATGGACGAGAAGTTCGCGCCGCTCTTCGGCCGCCGCCGCCGCGAGCCGTGCGGCGACCAGTTCGGACAGGAAACCGTCGATGGCTTTGCCGACGATGCCAAGTTCGCCGCTTGTCTCGCTCATCCCCGTGCGCGCCGCACCGTTGCCGGCCCGCCAGGCCGCGATCGTGCTGGTCAGCGTCCGAACCGGCCGGCGGATCAGTTCGGTGCTCGTGACCCACGCCAGAACGAAGGAGAGCAGCAAGCTGGCGACGATGATGGCAAGGCCGATCGAGCCGGCTTCGTGGATTGTGGCATAGGCTTCCTCGGTGGATATGCCGGCAGTAACGAAGAGGCCAGGTGCCAGGTTTGGCGCTGCTGGATAATAGGAGTAGATGCGCTCGATGCCGTCCCGTCCCGTCGTCGTCATCGTTCCGGGTTCCCCGGCGGCGAGAAGCGCCCGAAACTGGGCAGAGACCTCACGGCCGACATAGCCGGGGGCTTCGGGCACGCGCGCGATGACGATGCCGGTGCTGTCGACGATGGCAAGCGTGCGGTTCTTGGCGAAACCACGCTCGCCCATGCGCCGCCTGAGCCAGTTGAGGCTCAGCCCGCCGACGACCATACCCGATATCTGCGCATCGTCGCCGCGGATCGGCAGTGCCATCGGCAACATCGGCTCCTTCGTCAGACGGCCGACCATGTAGCCGCCGAGGGTGAAACCACCTTTCTCCACGGCCTCCTTGAAATAGGGCCGGTTGCCGATCGAAGTGCCGAGACTCTCTTCACGCAGCGAACAGGTGATCATGCCCCGCCTGTCCGTCACCGCGAGGCTGGAAAATTGTGGCAGGCGCGCGCCGGCGGCACGAAGATAGCTGAGACAGGCGGCGCTGTCTGGCCCCCGCACCACCGGAGCAACCGAAAGCGCGATGAGCACGTTTTCCGCACCGCCGACGATCCGCTCCAATTCGAGTGCAGTCAACTGCGCCGTCTGCTGTGCTGCGGAATGAATCTCGCCGTCCCGGGCGGACTGGATCGCATAAAAGTTGTAGAACAGCGCCATCGTCGCCGGCAGCAGCGCCACCAGCGTCAATAGAAACAACCGTCTGGAAAGCTTGCCTAATCCCACTGCGATCCCCGATGTCGGCGCGGAATGTGACACCAGCGGATCGTAAAATCAACGGCAAGTCGCAGCTCTATCGATCACAAAAGATCGACCAAACTCATGAGCGCGCGCTCTTGAAGTTGTTGAGCGAAGAAGTTCGCTCGCGCCTGAGATTGCGGGAGGCGTTGCCCGTCTGCACTCGCTACTGAAGTCCGTTGGCCTTCACGAAGGACCGCATGCTCTAAACCCGTTTTTCTTTCCGCCTTCCCCAACTCCGCTCCGTCGGAGATGGCTTAACTGGCTGTCGCTTGCTCCTCCAGGATCGATAGCCCCATGCGGTATTTGCTGCCATCGGCGCCACTGCGTTCCGTCTGCTGCAAATTGTCCTTGAGGTCGGCGCGCTTCACCGGCCGCGCCAGTGGGTCGGCGATCGCCCGGCGCACGAAATCGGCATAATCCTCGCCGTTGCGCTTCGTCATGGCATCGACGGCCTCGACCACGGCCGGAGGAAAGCCCTCTTTGGCGAGCCGATCCAGGCTCCAGCCATCTGCCTTCTCAACGACATCGTGCAAATAAGCGACCATCTTCTGGTCGCGGCCGCCGACCTGTTCGGCGACCCGCCGCAAATGGTCGCTGAACGGATGGCCTGTCTTGTCCAGCTGACCGCGATGGGCCGCCACCGCGATCTCTTCGGCTTTCCTCAGAAGGTCATTGTGCATCGCTCTTCGCCTCGCCGATCTTCGTCTCCGCGGGATCGAAACGTGCTTCGCTCCAATCCGGTTCCCAGCCGAAGACGCTTCGGCCGCCGAAGGATGCCGATCGCTCGAACTCATCGGCGACGAATTCCTTGAGGTCAGGGCCGGTCACATAGTGTTCGATCCGTCGCGACTGATCGTCCAGCCGCTTCAGGGCCTGCAACTCCTCATCGCGGCCCAACCGTCCCTTTCGGACGGCCGATCGCATGGTGCGGATCGTCTCGTCATAGACCTTGATCGGCACGGGAAACGGATGTCTGTCCTTGCCGCCATGGGCAAGCGAGAAGCGCGCCGGATCGGAAAAGCGGCAAGGCGCTCCGTGTATCACCTCGGCGACCATGGCGAGCGCTTTGACCGTGCGTGCGCCGACGCCAGGCACCAGCAGCAGTTCCTCGAAATCGGCTGGCCCGCGATCGGCCGCGGCGGCCAGGTTGCCGCGCAGGCGGCGCATGTTGACATCTTCCTGCCTGACATCGTGATGTGCAGGCATGATCAGATGCGGCAGAAAACCCTGTTGCGGCGGCGCGACCGGTTTGCCTTCCACCGTAGCCAGTTCCCGGACAATGCCGTCAGGGCCGAGGCTGGCCAGCAGGTCCAGCTGGCCCGTCCGGGAAGGTKCTGCGCGGCGGTCTGTGAGATTGACGATCTCACCCTGCTGGTGGCCCTCGATGGCTGCATGTGGGGAGTCGACGAAGCTTTTCAGCCCTTCCGACAGCCAGTGATAGCGCCGCGCCTGCCTGAGATCCTCGTTCATGCCCTGCTGGACCACCACCCACTTGCCGTCATCGGCGACGATGAAGCCGTGCAGGTAGAGTTCGAAACCATCCTGCACCGCGGCGCTGTCAACCTTTGCGACCAGGCGGCTGGTGCGCGCCAACGCAGTCCCATCGACGCCCGTGCGCTCACCGACACCGATCAGCTCGTCCGGCGTCTTGCGCGACTGCGCCCCGCGGCCGCCGCAGACATAAAGGCCAAGCTCTCGCGACAGCGGCGGCAGGCCGCGTTTCAGCGCCCCGAGCACGCTTGTCGTGATGCCGGAGGAATGCCAGTCCATGCCCATCACTGCGCCGAAGGACTGGAACCAGAAGGGATGCGCCAGCCGCCGCAGGAATTCGTCGCGGCCGTAGTCCTGCACAATCGCTTCGGCGATCAGCACGCCGAGGCGTGTCATCCGATCCCCGAGCCAGCGCGGCACGCGACCGCCATGCAAGGGAAGATCGGCGCTGCCTGTCCTTTGTGTCATGTTCTCAATTTGTTCTTTTGTTGAGAAAAGTCAAGTATTATCGCGCCTTGGAGCGGAACGGATTGGGCATAAGCCCGTTAACCGGACAAATCTGAGGACGCCATGCAAACCAGTCGCGTTGAGCGGCGGCATGGATTGTCCGCGCGACGGAACAACCGGTCTGGCAGAGGGAGGAGCCGGACGGTACCGCCCACTACCGCGGCCGAGACCATTTCCGCATATCCGCAGCCCGAGTGCCTCATGCCCAGATTCTATCTCCATATAGTCGACGGCGCGACGATCATCGAGGATCCTGACGGCAGCGAACTGCCCGATCTTGATGCAGCGATCGCCGAAGCGCTGCAATCCGCGCGCCACCTGCTTGCCGACAGGGTGAGGGCGGGGGACGTCGTCGACGGCCAGAAATTCGAGATTCGAGACGGTCACGGCGCACTGCTGGCAACCGTTGCCTTCCGAGATGCAATCCGGTTTTCCTGAGCATGGTGCAGAGTCTGCCGCGCGATCAAAGCGGACCGATCAGTCGGCTATATTCCAATTCGGGAATGCCGTAGGCGTCTCCGGCGAAATCCTCCAGAGCCCTGCGGTCACGGATGGTGATCAGGCTGCGCTCCGAATAGATCAGATGKTTGCCCTCGAGCATATGCAAGGCGTTGGTGACGCTGGAACGCCGCACCGAGAGCATGACCGCCAGGAACTCATGCGTCAGCGAGAACTGATCGCTACGAGTGCGGTCGTGGCACATCAGAAGCCAGCGGGCGAGCCGGACGTCGATGTGATGGATGGAATTGGAAAGCCCGGTATAGGCGGTCTGGATCGACAGCACATAGGCATAGCGCAATAAGAGCCGTCTCAACGCAGTATCGGTCTGGGCTGCGGCAAACAGCGTCTCGTTGGCAATACGGTACCCTGCGCCAGGCACCTGCATGAAAATCGAATAGGGCGTCATCGCCGTTTCGAGCACGAGATAGGCCGGCGACATGCCCTCGCGGCCGAAAATCCCGACTTCCGACTGCTGACCCTCCGGCGAGATCGCCACGATCGAGCCGATCCCGGTTTCGGGGAAATAGGCGTATTTGCTGTCCTTCTGCGGTTCGGAGAAGACATAGGCGCGGGGCAGTTCTACCGCTTCGAATGCATCCGCGATTGAGGCGAACGAATCTGTGGGAAGCAGCCTGAGAATGCGGTTCTGAAGAGCGGATTGCTGCACGTGGAGACCCCTCGGACGCTCTGAGACGAGGCCCGGCTGACCGGCACGATTATCTGTCGCCGAAATGTAAGACAAGGCGGTCGCTGCCTCCGGTGCGGTAGCGTACAAAACGCATATTTTCCTGGGACTTCACTATGCTCAGCCGGCTTGCTTCGAATGTGGGGTCGCATGAAGGACCGTTTGGGTATGACCGTCCTCCTCCTGGAGGATCAGCCGTTGATTGCGATCGACACCGAAGCCATGTTGCGCCGGGTAGGCTTCGTCAACATCGTGCATCTTGCCTCCGTGACCCAGGCGCATGCCTGGTTTTCTGGGGCTCGGCCCGACCTGGCCGTCATGGAGGTCAGCCTGCAGAGCGAGCCTTCGGTTACGGTGGCGGAACACCTGACTCGGGAAAATGTTCCGTTCCTCGTCTATTCCGGCGCCAATCGCAGTTTCGTCGGCGACCGGATCCTGCACGATGCCAGATGGCTCTCGAAGCCCAGCGAGCCTGAGCTTCTCGACACCGAAATCATGCATCTGCTCGACCGTTGACGGCCGCTGGAACTTCGGTCGCCCATCGGGATTAACAGGAGGCGTTTGGAAAGGCCCCTTCGTTCATGAGCACGACTGCCGAGTCTTCCTCCCCGGCCACCGCAACCGAAAAAGTCATCCCGCAGCTCAAGCGCTGGCGCCGCGCCGCTCTCCTCGAACAACTCGGTCCCGGCCTGATCACCGGCGCGGCCGACGACGATCCGAGCGGGATCGCCACTTATTCGCAGGCTGGCGCGCAATTCGGCTTCAACATGCTCTGGACGATGATCCTCACCTATCCGCTGATGACGGCGGTGCAATTGGTGAGCGCCCAGATCGGCCGCGTTACCGGCTGCGGGCTTGCCAAGAATATCGGCGGCTCCTGCCTCAGCCCCTCGTGCTCGGCACCGTCTTCATGCTGTTTGCAGCCAACACCATCAATATCGGCGCCAATCTCGCTGCCATGGGTGCTGCCGCGGCACTTGCGACCGGCGGCCCGAGCATTGTCTTTACGGTCGCGCTTGCGGCGATCTCGCTGGCGCTGCAAATGTTCGTCACGTATGAGACCTATGCGCGCTATCTCAAATGGCTGACGCTTGTACTGCTCTCCTATGTAGCCGTACTGTTTGTGGTCAAGATCGACTGGTTCGCAGTACTCAAGGGCTTCGTCTGGCCAGGCTTTGCAGCGAACGGCGATAGCTTCACCCTCATTGTCGCCGTGCTTGGCACGACGATCAGCCCATATCTATTCTTCTGGCAGAGTTCGCAGGAGGTGGAAGAGATCGAGCCGGCGCCGAGCCCCTGAAAAAGAAGCCGCAGCAGGCGCCGCGCGAGCTGCGGCGTATCACGATCGACACGACGGTGGGCATGGCGGTCTCCAATCTCGTGGCGATCGCGATCATGATCAGCACGGCGGCGACGCTCCACGCGCACGGCAAGACCGAAATCGGCAGCGCCGCCGACGTCGCCGAGGCGCTGAAGCCGATTGCCGGCAATTTCGCCTTCGCGCTCTTCAGCCTCGGCATCATTGGCACCGGGCTTTTGTCGCTGCCGGTGCTTGCAGGTTCAGCGGCCTATGCCTTCGGCGAGGCGCGAGGCTGGAAATGTGGGATCGAGAACAAGCCCTGGGAGGCGATCGGCTTCTATGGCGTCATCACTGCCGCAACCCTTCTCGGCCTCGTCATCGAATTCTCGCCGATCGATCCAATCCGGGCGCTGTTCTGGAGCGCGGTGATCAACGGCTTCGTCGCAGTGCCGATCATGGCGGCGATGATGGTCGTCGCCCACAGGCGCGACCAGATGGGCCGCTTCACCGTCTCGACGCCGGTGATGGTCTTTGGCTGGGGGGCGACGCTGGTGATGGCGCTGGCCTCAATCGCCATGCTGATTTTTTGAGCCGGTTAATTCTCGTTCCTTTTCAATGATGACGCATATTCGCGTCATACAATCGATTTAACTTATATGTGCTGCCCCGGACATTCTGCCGCAGGCAATAATCATATGATTTTGCATCGAAATCGCTGGAAAATCGCCACTTGACTTTCGCGGTCGCACACGGCACCTGAAACGACAGGCAAAATTTTAAAGGCGGTTTAAGCCGTTTGAAATGCCGGGTCGAAAAGCCTGGTCAGAGGCAGACCGGCGAAACGTTCGCAACCAAGGGGAAATATTCGTGGCACGCATTACGCTGAGACAGCTTCTCGATCATGCCGCCGAGCACACTTACGGCGTGCCGGCCTTCAATATCAACAACATGGAGCAGGGGCTGGCGATCATGGAGGCGGCTGAAGCAACCCGCTCGCCGGTGATCCTGCAGATGAGCCGCGGCGCCCGCGCCTATGCCAATGACGTCGTGCTCTCCAAGCTGATCGATGCGCTGGTCGAATTGCATCCGGATATCCCGATCGTCATGCATCTCGACCACGGCAACAACGAAGCCACCTGTGCCACGGCCATCCAGCATGGCTTCACCTCCGTGATGATGGACGGCTCGCTCAAGGAAGACGGCAAGACCGCAGCCGACTACCCGTACAATTCCGGCATTACCCGCCGCGTCACGGATATGGCGCATTGGGCCGGCGTATCGGTGGAAGGCGAGATCGGCGTTCTCGGTTCGCTCGAAACCGGCGGCGGCGAGCAGGAGGATGGCCACGGCCTCGAAGGCACTGTCAGTCACGACCAATTGCTCACCGATCCGGAGCAGGCGGCCGAGTTTGTCCGGGACACCCAGGTCGATGCGCTGGCGGTGGCCATGGGCACCAGCCATGGCGCCTATAAATTTTCCCGCAAGCCGGACGGCGCAGTGCTGGCCATGGATGTGATCGAGAAGATCCACCAGAAACTGCCCAACACGCATCTGGTCATGCACGGATCGTCTTCGGTGCCGGAGGACCTGCAGGAGATGATCAATAAATTCGGTGGCCAGATGAAGCCCACCTGGGGCGTGCCGGTCGAGGAAATCCAGCGCGGCATCAAGCACGGCGTGCGCAAGGTCAATATCGACACCGACAATCGCATGGCGATGACGGCTGCGATCCGCAAGGTGTTTTCTGAAAACCCATCGGAATTCGATCCGCGCAAATACCTGACGCCGGCGATGGCGGCGATGACCAAGCTCTGCAAGGAACGTTTCGAGCAATTCGGCACCGCCGGCAATGCCGACAAGATCAAGCCGCTGTCGCTTTCCGAAATGGCCAAGCGCTACAAGTCCGGCAGCCTCGCACCGAAATTCGGCTGAGGATCCTTCGGGTCGCCCTCCGGCGGCGACCTATGTTCTGCCGGCAACCATCATCAGGATGCCGGCGGGGACCAGTGCCGTGCCGAGGGCGCTGATCGTCTCACCAAGATGGGACGCCTGGCAGGAGCTAAGCAGGTTCCGGAAGAGTGTCCCACGGTTTTCCGGCAAGGGCCTGCGAGAAAACAAAAGACTAAGCGGATGAATCGTTGGCTTGCCAACGAAAGTCTGCTTAGTCTTTCGACTTGTGCTCCGGCTTGTCCTTGCGGGGCGTGTGCGCCATCTTTTCCAGCTCTTTCTCGCTCATCGAACTGGCCATGCTCTTCGACGCGCCGCGAAGCTTGCTTTTCGGCGTGTCGCCGCGCTTGGCCGACAGTGCAGCGCCGGCGGCCTTCTGCTGTGCTGCGGATTTTGCGGGCATGAGGGTTCTCCTTTCGCTCAGTGGACCTCGAACGTGCCGACCAGTTCGGCCTGCGAGAGCGTGTGCTTCTTGACCTCACGCCACATCGCCTCGACCCCGGCCGAGGCCGGCACGGTGAGATTGGGAATGTCGAGTGCGGCAAGCTTGAAATGGTAGTGATGAACGCCGTGGCCCCTGGGCGGTTGCGGCCCGTCATAGCGGATATTGCCGAAATCGTTCTCCGCAAAGCGCGGGCCGCCATCGGGTCTCGTATCGACGCTTTGTGGCAGGCCATCCCATTCCGCCGGAATGTTGAAGATGCCGCAATGCCTGAACGTGCCGCTCGGCGCGTCCGGATCCTCGACCACCAGAGCATAGCTCTGCACGTGCGGCGGCGCGCCGTTCCATCTTAGCGGCGGGCAAAGGTTCTCGCCGAAGCGCGAGAATTTTTCGGGGATGGGCGCGCCTTCGCCGAAGGCCGTACTGATCAGAACCAGTGACATGATTACCTCCCGTAAAAAGGCCGCGGCCTCATGCCCGGCCAGTTCGCTTATGATGCGCGCTTTCCTGCGGGTTGCCAAGCGTCATGCCGTCGTCGTCCTCACTCGCGCGACGGCCTTTGAGGTCCTAGCCCCTGCGCATCGCCTCCTCGGCAGCGTCGGGCCGCTTGAGGTCGGCCTCGATGCCCAGGTCTTCGTTGCCACCGGCCGTGCTGTCGCGCTTCTCGACGATGCGCATCTGTTGGTCGTGAGTCTTTCTGGATTGCATGACCGCAATCCTTGCATAGGCGGGGGAGGCACCGCCTCCCCCCGGTAAATTAGCTGCCAATGCTGGCCGCGGTGGTGGTGCTGGTTGTCTTGACCCGCAGATTGTTCTGCAGATGGTTCACGCCGGACACCGCTTCGGTCAGATCTTCCGCGCGGCGTTTGTCCTGACGCGCATTGACCGTGCCGTTGAGCGTCACTTCACCGCTCGCGACGCTGACCTCGATATCGGATGCGTCGAGCATTGGGTCGTCGCTCAGCTTGTCGTTGACATCTTCGCGAATGCGTTCGTCGGTGCGGATATAGCCCTTCGGCCCCTTGCCGCGGAACTGGTCCATATTGCGGCGGCGCTCGGCATCCTCGTCGCCGAACCAGGATGCAACTTCGTCGCTCGCCCGGTCGATGAAATCGCGGCGGCGCCCATAACGGTTGTCATCATGGCCCTGATAGCCGTAGCCGCGGGCAAAGCCGCGCTCATGATCGTCATAATAGTCGCGGTCGGTCCGGCGATAGCCGCCATCATTGTAGCCGAAATCGCCATAGCCGAGATCATCGGTCTGCCACGCCTCGCGGTCACCGGCGGGATAGCCGCTGCGACCGGGATCACGTGAGGTACCGTAACGATCCCATTCTGGAAAATCTCCGCGGTTGCGGCGGAAGTCGCGGTCGCGGCCATAGGGTCCCTCGAAGCGCTCGCGCCCCGGATTGTTGAAACGTTCATTGCGATTGAAATTCGCCATGGTTTCCTCCTTGTCGGATGCATTGTTTTGCTGGACAAGGAGGAAACCCATGGAATCTGCAACAGTTCCCGTATCAGGAATATTTAATATTCAGCCTCAGGCCGCCTTGAATTGCCGGCGGCCTTCGGCGTCAAGCGCTGCGAAATCGGCATCGGACAAGGCGATGTCGACGGCCGCCACGTTCTCTTCCAGATGCCGCACCTTGGAGGTGCCGGGGATCGGCAGCATGACCGGGCTGCGCTTCAGCACCCAGGCGAGCGCCACCTGGCTGGGCGCGGCATTGTGCTTATGCGCGATCGTGTCGAGCAGAGAACCAGGACGGGCAAGGTCGCCCGCGGCAAGCGGGAACCACGGAATGAAACCGATGCCGTGCTCCGCGCAATAATCCAGCACATCTTCGCTGGTCCGATCGACCAGGTTGTAGCGGTTCTGCACCGTGGCGACCTTGAAATGCTTCGATGCCGCCCTGATTTCATCGACCGAGACTTCCGACAGGCCGGCATGCTTGACGAGCCCCTGGTCGATGAACGACTTGATGACGTCGAACTGTTCCGCCGCCGGCACCTTGCTGTCGATGCGGTGCAATTGCCATAGGTCGATCTGCTCGACGCCGAGATTCCTCAGGCTTTTGTGTAATTGCTGCTCGAGATATTCGGGACGGCCCACGGGCAGCCACTGGTTCGGACCCTGCCGGGTCAGTCCGCCCTTGGTGGCGATCACCACTCTGCCATTGTAGGGATGCAGCGCCTCCTTGATCAGCTGTTCGGAAACGTCTGGGCCATAGGAATCGGCTGTGTCGATAAAATCGACTCCGAGTTCGGGAAGTCGCTTGAGGGTGCGGATCGACTGGTCATGGTCGGCCGGTTCGCCCCAGATGCCGGAGCCGGTGACACGCATGGCGCCGAAGCCGAGGCGATTGACCTTGAGCGTGCCGCCAATGTGGAAAGTGCCGGATTTGCTCGCGTTGAGATCGGACATGGTAATGCCTTTCGAATGTCTTGATTGAAATCTCGGTGGAAGTCTTGGGAGGATGCAGGCGTCGAAATCGGTGGAGGCCGACATGTCCTTCCAGGCCTCGAATTCCCTGTGAGCGTATCGAGTTTCTGGCCGAAGAAGGCGCATCGCATCGGTACCGAGAAGCAGATGGGCAGGCGGATCGTCGTTTTCAACCGATCCCGGCATAACCCGCGCTGCCTTCTTGGGGGCCACGCTGGTTGCCGCTAACCGGCCCTCACTTGCCGAGATTGTCCTTGATATCCTTGAAGCAATCGTCGGTGACGCCGACCTTGCGGCTCGACAGGACCTTTGACTTGCCTTCGTCCCATTCGAGGAATTCGAGATTGCAGATGTTCTTCGCATCCGCCCATTGGGCGACCATCAACCGGCTGTCCTTCTGGTACTGAAGCATGAGATACATGTTGGCTTCGCCGCCGCGGGGTGCGTCATAGACACGGCCGGTGCGATCGTCGACGATGAAACCGGTCACACAGCCGGCGCCGCAGCCGAACTGGACAACAGTGTAATGGCCGGCGAAATTTACCCCGTCCGCAAGGCCGTCACGAATCTGAGTGCGGAACTGCCGGTAGGCCTTATCACGACCTTTGAATTGCGGCATCTTCGGCTTGCCGGTGAAGACCTGTCCCGCCTTGTACTCATCGGCCAACGGATTCGCGGCGAAACCGTATGCCGGTGCTGCAAGCAAAACTGCCGTCGCAAAGGCGATCCTGACGGTGTGGCACATCATCTTCTGCATGGCTTGAAAAACGCCTCCGGCATGCTCGACACAGCATCCTTATCGTCCGGGATTGTTTCGCAAAAATGGCGTCGCAGGTTTCGATTTTCCAATCTTTATGGTTTCCTTATGTGGTTCGGTCATAATCCCGATCGAAACCTTATGCGAAGCATCAATACAGCCACTACATCTGGCCCCCTGTCATAACCCCGGAAAAAGCTGTTCATGACCGATCTCGCCGGCCATCATCCGCCCAAACAGATGTCGCTCAGGAAGCTCGTGGCCCTGTCGATCGGTTCGATCGGCGTGGTTTACGGCGATATCGGTACGAGCCCCCTCTATGCTTTCCGCGAAGCACTGCGGCCGGTCGCGGGCGATGGAATTTCATCATCAGAGGTAATCGGCGTCGTCTCGTTGATGCTCTGGACGCTGACGATCATCGTCACCATAAAATATGTGTCCTTCCTGCTCGTCGCCGACAACGAGGGCGAGGGCGGAACGCTGGCGCTGCTGGCACTGCTTGCCAAGAAGCTCGCACACACCCCTCGCAACATCCTGCTTGCCATGGGCCTGATCGGCGCGGCACTCTTCCTCGGCGACGCGATGATCACGCCGGCGCTGTCGGTGCTGTCGGCGGTCGAGGGGCTCAAGCTCGTGGCGCCCGAACTGTCCCGCTTCGTGCTGGTGATTTCGGTGGTGATCCTCGTAGGGCTTTTCGCAGTGCAGGCGCGTGGCACCGGTTCGGTCGCCGCCTTCTTCGGGCCGATCATGCTGGTCTGGTTCGCAGCCCTGGCTCTCGGCGGGCTCGCCCATATCCTCGATGCGCCCTCGGTCTTCCTCTCCGTCAACCCGTGGTACGCAGTTTCTTTTCTCTTCCAGCACGGCTTTACCGGGTTCGTGGTGCTCGGCTCCGTCTTCCTGACGGTGACGGGGGCGGAGGCGCTCTATGCCGACCTCGGCCATTTCAGCCGTCGGCCGATCCAATGGGCCTGGTTCGCCGTGGTTTTTCCGTCGCTGGCGCTCAATTATCTCGGTCAGGGCGCGTCGGTGCTGAACAACCCTGCCAATGCGTCCGATCCATTCTTCCTGATGTTCCCGCATTGGGCGCTGCTGCCGATAGTTCTTCTGGCCACGGCGGCGACCATCATCGCCAGTCAGGCGGTGATCACCGGCGCCTTCTCGCTCACCCAGCAGGCCATGCATCTCGGCTTCCTGCCGCGCATGGAGGTGCTGATCACCTCGGTCTCCCAGACCGGCCAGGTCTATCTGCCGGGCATCAACACCGTGCTGCTGTTCGGTGTCATGATGCTGGTGCTGCTGTTTCAGACGTCCGACGCGCTGGCCACGGCCTACGGTATCTCTGTCACCGGCGCGATGGTGGTCACCACGGTGATGTTTTATTTCTTCCTGCGCGTGCAATGGAAATGGAGCCCGCCGGCCGTGCTCGCCATCGTGGCGCCGCTCTTCCTGCTGGAACTGGTCTTTCTGTCTGCCAATCTGCTCAAGGTGCTCGACGGCGGCTATGTGCCGATCATGATCGCCAGCCTGGTCATCGTCGTGATGTGGACCTGGCGGCGGGGTGCTGCGATCATCGCCGAGAAGGCGCAGCGCACCAATATCCCGCTCGCCGATTTCATCCGCTCGATTGAGCGCAAGAGCGATCACGGTCCCTATCCGGTGCCGGGCACGGCGATCTTCCTGACCTCGCAGCCGGAATTCACGCCGCCGGCTTTGCTCCATAACATCAAGCACAATCACGTTCTGCACGAACAGATCATCATCCTGACGATCCGCACCGAAGGGACGCCGAGCATACCGATTGACCAGCGCGGCAGCGTCGAAAAGATTTCGGATCGCTTCTCGGTGCTGCGATTGCGCTTCGGCTTCATGGATCAGCCCAACGTCACCCAGGCTCTCGCACATATGCGCAAGAGCGGGCTCAAGTTCGACATCATGACCACCTCTTTCTATGTCGGCCGCCGCAACATCATCTCCGACCCGACCTCGGGCATGCCTGGCTGGCAGGACAAGCTGTTCATCTCGCTCGCGGCCGCGGCTGCCGACCCGTCGGACTATTTCCGCTTGCCCGCCAACCGCGTCGTGGAACTGGGTACCCAGGTTTCGGTGTAATGATCCGCTGAAGTTCGTCTTCTGCGGCATATTGTACTGGCGTCTCAAGGCGGCGAAATCGCTCTGATCAACTCTTGCGCAACTTTCCGCTCACCGCTATCAAACCCGCGGGATTGGACGGGATTGGCACATGAGAATAGGCTTTGTCGGCACGGGTGAGATCACCCAGGCGATCGTTACCGGAATTTCGCAGACCGATCTGGCGGCCACGCCGATCCATGTCTCGCCGCGCAACGAAGCGGTCGCCGGACGTCTCGCCGAACGCTGCGCCAATGTTACTGTCGCCCAGGACAATCAGGACGTCGTCGACAATGCCGACCTGGTCTTCCTGGCGATCCGGCCGCAGATCGCGGAGGAAGTGGTCCGGGCGCTGACATTCCGCCCGGAGCATCACGTCGTCAGCCTGGTGGCCGCCACGCCTCTCGATCGCCTGACCACCTGGATCAACGCGCCGGTGCGGTTGACACAGGCGATTCCGCTGCCCTTCGTGGCGACGCTCAGCGGCGCCACCGCAATCCATCCGCCGGATGCGGATGTCGCGGCAATCTTCTCGAAGCTCGGCACCGCGATCGAAGTCGCCAGCAAGACCGAATACGATCTCCTGGGTGCTGCAAGCGCGCTCATGGGCACTTATTACGGCATTCTCGAAGCCGGCACGAAATGGCTGGAGAGCAAGGGGCTCGCTTATGACAGCGGCCGCGCCTATCTCAACCAGATGTTCGGCGCTCTCTCCGCCTCCGCCGCCGAGCACCCGGAAAAGTCCTTCGAGGAGCTGAAGTCGGAATTCTCCACCAAGGGCGGGTTGAACGAGCAGGCCTATACCAATTTCGCTGCCGATGGCGGCATCCGCGCACTGTCAGATGCACTCGACAGCGTCTTCAACCGCATCCGCCACGCAAACTAATTTGGCGGGATGGTGATCTCGACGGTCAGGATCGGCCCGAGCGGATAGGCGGCATCGCTGCGCTGCCATTCCGGAACATGGAGCGCCGAGATTGTACCGTCGAGAAACAGCGCATTGTCGCAGCCGAGCGCATCGCGAAACAGCGTCGCGAAATCATAAAAACGCACATCGCCCTCCGAAATCGCCCAGATCATCCGTCCCAACCGGTCGACGCCGATGCCATTGCGTTTCTTCAGGCTGGTGCTCGCCGGATCGAACTTCGGGTGGATCTTGCCGTTGATCACCAGCATCGGCCCGGATTGCGTGGCGAAGGCCGGCTTGATCCCTGTCGCTGCAAAGGCCTTGGCTTCCATCACGCCGGCGCTGCCGGGCAGGAGATAGAAGACGCCATTCGGCAGCAAATGGAAATTGCCGTATCCCGGATTGGTGTTGATTGCCTGTTTCTCGACGCCATTTTCGACATAAAGCCCGACCGGCGAGAAATCGGGCTGGTACATGCCGCCATTCATGGCAATGCGCATGAAAATGCCGTCGGACCAGAGTTTTGCCCGCAGCGCATCGAAGCTCTTGTAAGGCTGGCGCCTGGGATCGAGGTCGTGCAGCCGGATCGTGCTTTTACGCGGGTCGACAGCGCAGACGGTGTAAATGTTGCCCTGATAGGCGAGCTTTCGGCAATAGCCATCCGCCAGTGCCGGAAATGCCGCGGCGGTGAGCCAGACGAGCAGCAGCAGGCGCAGCGCTGGCCGTGTCAACTGGTCGGCTCCTGGCAGCGCTCGCCCATCCAGATATGGTCCGGCACCGGTGCATTCGTGCCCCAGTAGCCGTCGAAGCTTTCGAAATCGCGATTGAACGTGACCGTCAACTGGCCTTGACCGTACCTGTCATGCCATACCAACAAATGCGTCCGCTCCGCCGTTCTATCCGCCTCCTCGAGCCATCCATCCGTCACGACATTGCCGTCGCGGAATTCATAATGGCCGCTGATGCTGCCTCCTTGGCCGAATTCGAACGTGGTCTCGGCTGCAACGATCTCGCCGGCAGAAAACAGCTTCCCGCAATAGCGGCCTTCAGGTGTGGCCGACGACGCGTTGGCGAGGCCTGGCAGGATGACAAGCACAGTGATGAATGGTAGCGACCTGAAACGCATGAAACCTCCTCATGACGATGCCAGTGTCGCGGGAAAACCGCCGACAGTGTGGCGCAGGCAGGAATTGCCGTATGAAGACGGTTTTAGGGCGCCTACTATTCTGCCTTGGGGTCGCAACAGTGGGTGGAGGGACCCGTGACCGCGCTTCGTTCGTTATGAAAAGTGAAAATCGCCCGCAGAAAGGTGCTGCGGCGCGACATCCTTCAGCGTGATGGTATCCATGGCCGAAAGCGTGATCACCGTATCCTGGCCCTGCTTGGCGATATCCAGATCGTTGAAGTCGTTGACACCGGCATAGCCGCTTAGGTCGACGTGGTCGTGACCATGGCCGAAATCGGCGATCATGTCGTGACCGGAGCCGGATGTGAAGACGAACGTGTCGCCTCCCTTGCCGCCCTTCAGCACATCGTCGCCGCCGAGGCCGCTCAGGACGTTGCGTTTGCCGTTGCCGATCAGGGTGTCGGCGTCGTCATTGCCGGTGCCGTTGAGCTTATGGTTGCCTGTCAGAACCAACCGCTCGAAATTGTCGCCCAGTGTCCAGTTGATCGAGGCCTTGACCGTATCGATATCCGAGAAATCGTCCTCGTGCAGGCTTAGCCCCTTGTGGTGGATGATATAGGTGTCGGCGCCGACACCGGCATTGATCACACCATCGACGCTACCGCCCTCATCGACATAGATGTCGTTGCCGTTGTTGAGCAGGATGTTGCCGATCACATGCCCGTAATTGACGACGCGGTCATTGCCGGTCCCAAGGCCGATGGCGCCCTGGAAGTTGCCCTTGATCGTACCGTCATTGACGACGGTAACATCGTTTTCCACCGATGTGATACCATAGCCGTACTGGCCGCCAGTGATGATGCCACTATGCTTGTTGATGACGGTGAGATCGTCGGAATTGCTATAGATGCCGTTCTGTTCGCTCGCAGTGATCTTGCCGAAATTGACGATCTCAGCCGCCCGCCGGCGACCCGACACCGGCGACGCGCCGGTCACGCTGACGCCGCTGAAATCGCTGGTGATCGTGCCATGATTTTCCAGATGCCCACTATAGGCTGTCGTTTCGAGGGCGATGCCGTAGCCATGCGCCGTCTTGATCAAGCCTGAACTCGCAATCAGGATCGACGCATTATGGCCGTAGATGTCGAGGCCTTCCCCATCGAGCGCGGTGATGTGCCCGTCGACTTCGAACCGGTTGTCGTGCAGGGATGTGCTGTCGGAAATCCCGTCGCCATTATAGACTTGGAAGTCGGCTCCCTTGCGGACAATCCAGTCGTCGCCGCTGGCTGTGGCGTACCATGTCGTGGTCCCGGCGGGGTTCAGATAATGCTTCACACTCATTCTCCGGAGGATGATGGCGGCGACTGGCTGGAAGATCAGAACAAAAACGCATCGGCATGGTGCGCATGTCCCGCCACGTCGGCAGCCTGCGCTAATCCGGTCGAGAAATCGTGCTCGATGTCATGGATCGTCAGGCTGCCCTTGCCGCCGAGAAGCTGGGCGCCGAACTCGTAGCCGTTGAAATAGGCGCTCGACTTGACGAGCTTCATCTCGACGAGCGTGTCGAACAGATGGTCCATGTCCAGTGTGCCGGATGTCATGTCCTTCTTCGCCACCACGGTGATATAGTCCCAGGACTGGTTGGCGCCCGGATGGCTGTAATGCTTTTCCTCGTAGATATTGGCCTTGAAGGCGCCGTCCTGATAGACGCCGACTTTCTTCCCGTCCACGTCGATATTGCCATGATGGGTCCAGACCGAGACCTCCGTGGTGATATTGCCGCTGTCGGAGCCAGGCAGCTTCGTCAGCCACATGTCGAAACCGACATTGTAGAGAGAGGTGGCGCCGCTCATGTCATAGTCGAACGTCGCATCGAATGCCGAAATCTGCGACAACTTCGCTGTCAGCGCGTTGCTGCCGTTTTGGGACCAGGGCTTGTAGCCCGCCTCGATTTCCGGAAAGGCGAGAATGTGGCTGGTGCTCGGCCAGTTCCAGGTAAAGGTCAGTTCGTGGTTTATGTCCGTCTTATCGAAGCTGATCGTCTGGGTGTAGTCATCGCCGTTGACCAGGCTTCCCTTGTTCCAGACATTGTTCTCGATGGTGAAATCGCCCTGGGTGAATGTGGCCCAATCCGCCTTGAGGGTTTTCTTTGCCATTGGAGTTTTCTCGCTTTTAATGACGCGCCGCACCGTTCCGGTCGTTAGCGGCCGGATGCGACAGACACCTTGAATGATCTTCTATTTCGCCTGTCCCGCCGGCCGTGTAGGCGGGACATTCACCGGGCCAGGCATCAACCCGGCGCCTGGAACTGCCAGTTGTGCTTCTTCCTTGGAGCCAGGTTGTCGGCATCGCGATAGGTGGAGCGCTTGAACTTCTTGGCTTTGTAGAACTTCTTGGCGGTGTAGGTCTTGAAGTCGTCGAGCGAGGCGTAGTCCTTGCCATATTCGCTCTTGATCGCGGTGAGCACCTTGTAGTCCTTGTCGCGCGATGCGAGCACAGCTAGGCCGACGACGCCGCCTTCGGTCGGCTTCCAGTCGACGGATTGGGTGAACCAATCCTGCGCCTTGTCCTTGTCGCCGTCGTTGAGATATTTCCAGCCGAGCGCCTGGGCGCCGAGCGGCGATTTGTTGACGGTGACGATCTTCTCGAAGTCGTCGAGCTCTTTTTCCTTCAGCGTCACGGTCGGCGTCTTGCTTGTCAGCGACTCCGAGATGATCTCGATATATTGCTGGGCGACCTCAGGCGACGCCTTGAGATAGCGGCGCGCGACCTTCAGCGCGTCGTCGCCCTTCTCCATGTTGCGCAGCGTCAGGATGACGCCTTCGATGTTCTTCGGCGTGCGCTGGTATTGGGCCGCCTGGATGAACCAGGAATTCGCCAGCTGCCAGTCCTGCTGGGTATAGAAGAACCAGCCCATCATTTCGGCATCATTGACTGAGCTAGTCCGCTGGACGAAATCCACGAAGCGCTTCAGATCCTCATCCGTGGGGGCGGCAGCCATGTCGTCCTCCTTGATATACTCGCCGATCTGCCGGCGCACGCCATCGAAGCCGATATTCTCGAATTCCTGGCTGCCGTCGGGCATGACCTTGCCGAGTGCGATCAGCGACGTCGTGCCCTTGGCCGGCAGCACCAGCGAGGCCTTCTGCACCGTCGCCATGCGCAGTGCCGGATCGTCGCAATTGGTCAGGATATATTTGTAGAGATCGAAGGACTGCGCATAATCCTTGATCTGCGCGAAGGATTCGCCGACATTCCACAGCACCTGCATGTCGGTGCAGACCAGGATCGGCGGATAGGACTGCGCCACCGAGATCACCGCGTTCCAACGCTTCTGCGCATAGGCGCGGTAGATCATCGAGCGGGTCTCGCCGAGCTGCAGCTTGTAAAGCAGATCGTCGGAAGGCTGCCAACGCGGATTGGTGCTCTGCATCTGGGCGATCTGCGCCCGGACGGCGGCATAGTTGCCGGTCTTGTAGATTTCCCAGAGCGGCTGCTCGCTGAGGCTTGCAACCGGCGAGAACAGGTCCCTCGGCGGCTGCCAATCCGGATAAAGCGTCTTGAGGCGGCGCATCTCGGCACCCAGACGCTTGAGGTCTTTGGTCGTGGCATAATAGCGTAGCGCGCTGTCATCGACCTTGGGCTTGGCCTTCGACGCGTCGACGGGGAGGGTGATCTTCTGCTGCTGACCAGCAGGCTGGAATGGGTTGGCGACCGTGTTGGCCGGCATATTCTGCTGCCCACCCTTGATCGTAAAGGCGCCAGGCTGTGTCGCGAGCTTGGAGCCCGGATTGGCGACCGGGTTGAGGCTGGGATCGGTCACCGCATTGAGCTGTCGGTTGGCGACCGGAGTCGTTGTCTGGCCATTGGTCCCAAACGGGTTTTCGCCCGGGGCGACGTCTCTGGTCTCGTTGGCCGCCGGCTGGACATTGTTGGGCGAAAGGCCGGTGAAATCGCGCGGCGTCAGCACACCACCATTGTTGGAAAGCGTACTGTCCACGGCCGCGGTATTTGCGGTGTTGGTCAGTGCCTTCAGGCCGTCGGCCGCGCTCGGATCAAGGGTCAGTTCCTCGGCTGCAAGGTGGTCTTCGACATGCAGGAGGCGGGACAGGACATTCGGATTGAACGTGAAGATCGCCGTCGTGGCGCAGAGCACAATCGTCAATTTTGCTTTGGGAGACATTGCGGGTACCTTTCCGAAACAGCGACAAGACTGACGAGATGCAGTGTCGAGGGATAATAATCGGTCGGCTGGAAGTCGCCGATCGCGTTGAGGCCGGTGGTCTTTCCGAGGCTGCAGGACAGGAGGTCGCTGACGGCCTGGTAACCGGGGTCGGGCATGGCGACCAGCGGCGCGGCGGTGGCGAGTTCAACCACTTGCACGGCGTTCACCCCGCCGATCTTCCACCGGTCGTAGACCTGGTCGAGCAGGCGCGCCTGCTCTGGGCCGTACCAGGCGGCGTAAAGGGGAATGCGCACGGCGTCATAGCCAAAGTTCTTGGCGAATTTCTGCGCCGGCTCAGGTCGTTCGTCCTTGAGCGAGATCCAGTCCGACGGCAACTGGCTCGAACCGAACCGTGCCGTCTTGATCAGTATCGTGCCGGACTGGATCAGCGCCGCCGCGGGAAAATCCTTGTCGAGCGTGCCAAGGTCGCGGATCGCAGGAAAAATCCAGTAGGAGAGGTTGACGACCGGGCCGTCCGGCTGTTCGCCGGCGGCAAAACCGTGGCTGGCCGGCAGCAGGACCTTGCCGTTGGCACCGGCATCGATCACCGCTTCACGGCCAATGGCGCCGGCGATAGCGCGCGCCATATCCGTATATTTCGGCTCGTTCCACGTCTTGCCGGCCCGCATCAACGCCCAGGCGATCAGCAGATCGCCGTCGGTGGCGTTGTTCTGGTCGCTGACGTGCGGATTGGCGTCGGGGTCCCATTTCCAGGCAGCGAGATTGTCGCCGCGGAGATAGAGTTCCCTGTGCGTCCAGCTCCAGATCGCCTCGAAACTCTCCCGGTCGTCGGCAGCCACGGAAAGCAGCATCCCGTAACCCTGGCCTTCGCTGTGGCTGATATTGCCGTTACCGCGATCGATGATCCGGCCGTCGGCGAGAAATTCCGACTTGTAGAGCCACCATGCACCGACCACGTAGTCCTGCGGAACAAACCGGGTCTGTTCGGCGGGCTGGGCTGCTTGGGCCGGCGCGACCGGCAGAACCACCAGCGCGCAGGCCATCAGGAAGTTTGTGATACGCTTAGCCATGGTTGCGGCGTCCCGTGATCAGGACCATGAAGGTGCCGATGCCGAGCAGGATCGCAGCCACCAGCAGCGCGCCGATATAGATCTCGGCATTGTTGGCGAGCCAGCCCGCGGCCACCAGGCGGGCATTGGCGAAGGTCAGCGGCTCGGTCTGGAAAAGATGCTCGCTCGAACTGCTCTTCTGATCGAGGATCTCGCCTGTGTCGCCAAAGCTTTGGACCGCGCCGTTGAGCTTGTTCCAGACACTATAGTCTGTCAGCACGTCGGTGCGGGCCTGCAGCATGTCGGCGCTGCGTGCAGCAACCACGGTCCACACGCCGCCATGGTCGGAGCCGCTCTGCGCCACCACGAGTGCGGCTGTCGACAGCGGCGAATAGCTTTCGTTGCGGCCCGGATCGAGAAGCGACGAGAGATATTTCAGATTGAGCTTACGCATCTCCGAAAGCGACTTCGCCTTGATGCCGTCGAAGACCCTGCCGGATAATTCGGCCGGATTGGCGACGAAGTCGTCGGCTATGTCGGAGAGTTTCTCAAAGGACGACAGCGGCTGGATCGGCCGTTGCAGGTCGTCGGCGCTCTCCACCGGCAGCGCCACGCCGTCGAGGCTGGCGACCTCGAAGGGGGCTTGCTTCGCCACTTCGGTGGCGCGGATGTTGACGAAGTCGAGCTTCAGCCGGGACGTCAGTTCCGAGGGCAGCGTGTCATAGGCGCCGAAGGCGATGACATTGGACGTGTCGAGATCGGGAAGCGTCGAGGTGAATTCGACCGGCTTCACCTTGCCGGACGAGAATGCCATCTTGGCAAGGAAGGTTGCCGCGGCGTTGAGCGCCTGCTTGTCGTAACCCGGCACGAAGACATGGGTCAGCGGATCCGGCGCGCCGGAAAGTTTTGGCGTCAGGCCGGAGGCCAGGCCGGCAATGTCGGGATAGCGGCCGATGCGCGCATAGTCCGGCACATCGAGATAGGAATTCTCGCTGATCGAAATACGCACGGACGTCGAGGCATTGTCGACATTGTCGCAGGCGGCGTCGAGCCGCGAGGGCACCCGCGCCTCGATCGACAGCGTGTTCTGGCCGGGGCGCAGCACGCTGAACGGGATCGGCAGGCGCTGGTCGCGGATTTCGCCTTCGCGCGTCGAACTCAACTGGATATTGGCGACTTCCTTGTCATTTGCCTTGACCACCAGCACGGCGTCGGGCGCCAGGCCGCCGATATAGCGTGCGCTCAGGTGGAAATTGATGCTGGAATAGTCGCCCGGATAGAAGTCGGACGGCATGGCGAAATTCAGCCGCGACACTTCGAAGCGGCCGGAGAACGGCCGTCCGGAATAGCCGAGTTCCCTCAGCGAGACCTTGTCGCCGGGCATCAGCGTCCGGCCCTTGAGGTTGGTCAGCGCGTTGAGACCTTCCCGCGTGCCGACCGGACGGTCGTTGAGCGCGAAGGCGGCGAATTCCTTGACGCGCTGGTCGACATCGAGCGTATCCATGCCGGTCAGGATCAGCCGCTTGCGTTCCGCGCCGCTGCTGTCGGCATCGACGATCGCATGTTCGCTCGACGCCAGCACCTTGCTGTTGTCGCCGAGCAGCAGGGTGAGCTCGGACTTGGTGCCGACGAACAGGTCGATACCCGGGCCGGTGCCGGGCGTGCTGGCGAATTCCACGGCCGGATGGTTGAAATTGCCGAATATGGTCAGCGCCTGGACGGCGCGCATGGCACGGTCATAGGCGGCCATGTCGGCGCCTGCCGGGATCACCACACGGATCGGGGTGCGGCCATCCTTCGCGCCTGCGAGCGGCAGCAGGTCAACAAGCGACAGGCTCGGCTTGGCGACGCCGGAATAGATGAAGCCGCTCTTGGCCGGATCGACCTTCGTCCACAGTTCATAGGTGGCACTGACGCTGCAATCGACGCGGTGGCGCTGGCTGGCTTCGATCGACACGGCGTTATAGCCGGGATGGATGAGGCCGGCCGGCACGGCGAACTCGATGCGGCGCGGATCGCCGGCGACCAGGCCGGTGGCGCCCACCGGCGTGCCGTTGATGGCGATCTTCATCTCGGAATCTTCCGGCGCCACGGAAATCGCCGTCTGCATCGTCAGCACCAGCCTGGCCGATGTCGAGGCTTCGTCGGGCAGCGCGAAGAAGGGCAGGCTGCGGCTTTGGTATTCACCGTCGAAGAACAGGTCGGAACGGTCGCCGGCGATCTTGCGCAGCGTGTCGCCGGTCGTCGTCGGTGTCGTGGTGATCTGTGCGGCGGGCTTGTCGAACTGGAAGGGGGCCGGCTCGGCAGCCCCTGCCTGGGAGGTTCCCACGACAACCGTCACTGCCGAAGCGAGCCAAAAGGCGAGAAGTCGGTTCTTGAACATTGTCTTTTCTCTCGATCCGGAAGTGGTGTTAGACGTTGGTCGTGGCAGCTTTGGCTTTCGCCAGTTCGCTGCGGCGGCGGCCGACACGGCCGGTTTGCGAGCGGGCCGACAGGCCGGTCGCGATGGCAAGCAGCGGGCAGACGATCGCCCATCTCACCAGCGTCACCAGCGCGACGAAATACATGCGGCGATGCTGGCGACGCTCGCGCAGGCGGCGCGGCAGATCGAGATCGTGCATCATCAGGTGGGCGATGGCGCCATAATGCTGCGCCTCGGCGTCAAGCTCGATGGCGAAGCTGCGCTGGTCGACCGTCGTCGGCTTGCCGACGAAGGCGGGGATCTGCGAGACCGCGAGGTCGGCGGGCGCATTGACCAGGGCGAGCTGGGCATATTCGCCCTTGCGCAGGTTGGCAACGACGCCGCGGCGCACCTCGATCTCGGCCTTTTCCGGCGACATGCGGCGGATGGTCACCGGCACGGTGCGGTCGGTCAGGCGCAGTTCGGCTGCCTGACTGAGCGGCAGGCTGATGCCGTCCTGATCGATCGGCTGCTCGGTGACGATACCAAGGGCGGCGCCGGCAATGATCAGGTTGAGCAGGTTCCAGGCGCCGGTGATCAGGATCAGGTCGCCGAGGGCCGGTTCAGTCTCGTAGCGATGGATCCCCATATAGAGCACGAAAGCGAGGCCGGCGAAGATGGCGAAGAACGGCCAGGCCAGGTTCGACAGCTGCCGCTGGGTCAGCGACACACCCTTGTCGGTGACGTTGAAGGTCGGCTTGTGCGGGTTGAGGATGACGCTGATGATGGCGCGAACCAGGAAGATCGACTGGGCATATTCATAGACTTCGGAAATCCATGGCCAGCGGTAGTGCCCGTAGAGGTAGTTGCGCAGGATTTCCGACGCGACCAGATATGTGATCGTATAGGACAGGAATTCGTCAGCCGAAGCGTTGAAGATCTTCAGGTTGAAGATGATGAACAGGATCGGCGCCAGCAGGAACGACAGGCGCACCAGCGGAAACAGCCAATAGAAGCAACTGGACATGTAGCTGATGCGCTGCGGCAGCGTCAGGCCCTGCTTGAACAGCGGGTTCTTGAGCAACAGGATCTGGATCATGCCGCGGCACCAGCGCGAGCGCTGTCCGATGAAGCTGGAAAAGGTCTCCGGCTGCAGCCCGGTGACCAGCGGCTTGTCGACATAGACGCTGTTCCAGCCACGCGAATGCAGTTCGAGCGCGGTTTCGCAATCCTCGGTGATGGTGATGCCGGAGAAGCCGCCGACTTCTTCCAGCGCCTCGCGGCGCAGCACGGCGGCCGAACCGCAGAAGAAAGCCGCGTTCCAGCGGTCGAGACCCTTCTGGATCATCGTGTAGAACATCTCGTTCTCGGCGGGCATCCGGGTATAGGTGCCGAGATTGCGTTCGACCGGATCGGGATTGGCGAAGAAGTGCGGCGTCTGCACCAGGAACAGGTCCTGGTCGTCGGCGAAGTAACCGACGGTCGCCTTCAGGAAGCCCGCTTCCGGCGCATGGTCCGCATCGAAGACGGCGACCAGTTCGCTCCTGGAATTGTCCAGGCCTGAATTGAGGTTGCCTGCCTTGGCGTGGACGTTTTCGGCGCGGGTCAGATAGTTGACGCCGAGATCGGTGCAGAGCTGCTTGAGCTGTCGGGCGCGCTCATTGGCGGCCTCGGCAATTTCGGGATCGGAATTGTTGCGCTTCTGGTCCGTGCCGCCGTCATCCAGCAGATAGACGTGAAGCTTGTCCTTGGGATAGTCCATTGCCGCAGCTGCGGAAAGCGTCAGTGACAGGATTTCCTTGCTCTCGTTATAGGAAGGCACGAAAACGTCGACGTTCGGCAGGTCCTTGTCGTCCTGCTCGCGCGGCGGTTTGCGCGTGATCGGATCGGAAACGACGAAGACGCTGACGAAGAACATGAAAATGCAGAACATTTCCGCAATATAGAGAATGATGCCGGGGATGAAGGAGACCGGATCATCGATCGGCGGCAAAGTACTTGTCGTGCGCCAGTAAACATAGCGTAGCACAATGATGCTGGTGGTCGCCAAAGCGATATATCGCCACGGACCTCTACTGCTGATGCGGGTGATGACATAGAGAAAGATGATGGTTAGCGTCGAGACAATCAGCTGAACGTCCGAGCCTACCGGCTGGAATGCCAGAATGGAAATAATCGCGGCGGCGGCCAGCCATAAGACCAGAGACAGTGTACGCAACATTGGGGATACTCGTACGTTGTTTACTTTTCGGTAATTATTTTGAATAAACAAACGAAGTCAATGCGGGTAATATAGTTGGCAACGAAGCAAATTAGAGACGAATATAAATATATCTGTACGATTTCGGCACAGGTAATGGTTAATCGCCGATTTATTAATCGATGTTTACATAATTGCGACGTCGGGTGACCAAAATTGCAGCATTTTCTTCCCAAAACGAGATTCTAGTAGAGTAGATTTTTTGTAAAACTACTGTTCAATCGTAATCTAGGGTTAATTCGAAGGTCTTGAAGATTATCTTGCGTGTTAATTAGAAAAGCAGTGGCTGCAGGAGAACTCAAAGTAGGCCTAGAGCGGGTAACGCCCTGATGTAGCGGAGTTTTCCGTCCTATTGCTAAGGCCTTGCGTGGCTCTTCGGTATTGTCGTGGGACGCAACTTGGCTTGAGTGGCGCCACATCTCGATCCGGCGGTGGTTCCACGTCTGCAGAGCGCCTGACGTGGCGTGGTTGGAACGGTAAGGGCGGACGCGACCCAGGACGAGGCGTCGAACCGTTGCCGACAGATGGCGCAATCGGTTCTGTCAGGCGGACTAAAAACAAGGGCAGAATAGAAAGGCAGGCAGTCCAGATCGCGTATTGCGCAAGTCGCCATGAGGCCTGTCAGCACGCGGTCTGAGCACTCCTCGGTTTCGGGAGAACGGCATGCGCAAAGGCGAAGAGGTAAGATAAAGCGCGCGACTTGGCTTCGTACATATGCGAAGCACGCTACGCGCTATCGGCTGGCAGGCTCCTCGTTTCACGTCAAGTAGGGGCTTTTTACCCTGCGGGGCACAATATTGTGCGTTGCAATGTCGCCTTATTTAGGCTTTACCTAACCATGTTCGGTCCGATCGCCTCACACGGGAGAGCAGTCGATTCGAACGGCCTAAGTGCCGGACCACGACAGCTTTCGAGGCTGCCTCATCGGAGAATGAGCGCGCCTAAGTCATGGTCGGATGCCAGTATCATGGGAGGTTTTTTTGAACAGGCCGCTGGGATGGTGTCCTAGCGTGTCAAGATGCGACCTAAATATGCTCAGACCAAGTCTGGCTGTATAACAAGGAGCTCGTGATGGAGTGTGTACAGATCCGATCGAATCTTATTGCCTCGGCCGCGTACTACAGGAGCACTCAGAGATTATGTGTCTGGTTCCATTCCGGTTCTTCGGTCTGGCATGAAAATGTACCGGATGGCGTATTTAAGAACCTCCATGAAGCAGAGTCGCCCGGCATATATTACACGAACTATATTCGGCGACATGCCGTGAAAGAGCCGAAGAAGCGCCGCAGCTTCGGCACGTTGACGAAATCGCTCGCCTTCGCATCAATGCTTCTCGCCGCATCTGGTGCCCTATATGCGGGATCGAATTCACATCAGGCTGCTTCTGCCGAAACGCGACAGCAGCTTGACTGAGGGAATTCAGGCCAACTGGGATGGCGCCGACAGGGACTGAAGTCCGCGGATGTCCGGTCACCAGAGGTCCTACTGGATAGATAAAAGCGCGGCATCTCCATGCCGCGCTTTTTTTGTTCAGGACTTTTTCCAGAGCCGTGTCAGCGACGCAGCACTCAGTCACGTTTCGCGCCGCTCAAGCAGGCAAGAGCGGTGCGTGCAGTGGTGTAGTGGTTCGACACGTCGTTGCTGGTATGTTTATCGCTCGGGAGGATTGCCGAGCGCCTCGCCTTCAAAAGGCGGAACTGTTGAACAGTTCGTTGGTAATCGTGCCGAAGATGATCTTGATGTCCAACCACAGCGAAAAGTTCTCGACGTAGCGCAGATCTGCAGCGATACGCGCCCGCGATTTTGTGGTCGTATCGGTGGGGCCCCGCCAGCCGCGCATTTGCGCCAGTCCGGTAATTCCAGGCCGCATAAGATGGCGCCAGTGATAGTGAGGCACGAGTTCTTCGTACAACATGCCCGCTGCCTTCATGCCGACGGCATGGCATCGCGGCCCGACCAGGGACATATCCCCCTTCAGCACGTTGAACAGTTGCGGCAACTCGTCGACACTGGTCTTGCGAAGGAACGCACCAACCCGCGTGATGCGCGCGTCTCCGGCGACAGTCTGCTGCACGCCCGACCTGTCTCCCTTGTCGTTGAACATCGACCGGAACTTATAGACGGTGATCAGTCTGCCGCCCTGGCCCCAGCGCGTCTGCCGGAAAATCGCAGGTCCGGGGCTTTCGAGCTTGATCAGCAGAGCGCATGTCGCGAGGAACGGCGCAAGAGCCACGAGCGCGGCGCCGGAAACCACAATATCCAGCAGCCGCTTCAGGATCAGCTGGCTTTTTCGGGAAAAATTCCCTTGCGCAGCATTCTCGGTCGAAAGAACTTCGAGAAAGCTGAGGGTTCCTTCCAGATGAGGCATTCGTAYCCCCTTCGAGTTCATTGATGGCGACGAGCATGGTCAATATTCGCAGGTGCGAACAATTTAAATTAAACTGACGGAAATTTCCAGTACGATCTGCCGCATATAGTCAATTGATGTGACGAATTATGGCAACGTGTTGAAATAAAAAGAAATTTTGTTAGATTTCGAATTGGCGTATCGGCGACCCGGCGAGGAGGAATGGTCTTGAAAGCGTCCAAGCCGAAGGTCCGCACTGTGCTCGAAAATGACAAAAATGTTAAAGTTTGCTGCACTGCGGTATGAAATGTGTATCCGATCAGAGCATTTGAGACCACTGCTGTTAATACAGAAGATACCGTGAAAAGCATTGCGTTGCCGCCGCATGGCAGACGCCGCTCATTGTTCTTGCCGTCTATCATAAGCGAGCTGTGCGCAAGCTGTTCTCGCGCTGGTAAATTGGATCGATTGGCTTTAATACATCGCCCGAATACGCCCAGGATACGAACAATGGTATCGGACTACCGTCGCTTGAGTGCTGATCCATCCCGTGGAGAATCGATCTCTACGGGCAGATCGTTTGTACCGAATTTCCTTCGCTGGGTCTTATATTTCGCACTCTTCCTCATCTTGCTGCCATCAGGCTCCGTCAATTTCGTTCAGTTGCACCATATAGCCATCGTCATCTACGGTCTGGCGGCTGTGGCTGCCATTCTCGCCCCTCTGTCGTCGGTGGTGAAAGTTCCTTTGTGGACAGCGATTGCCGTCGCAACACTGCTTATTGTTTGGACAGGTGTTCAGACAATCGATCTTGGCGGGATGTCATTGGTGAACCCGCTTTGGGGCGACGTGCAGGCAATCTATGGTGAAAGTCAGAGCTACATCTCAGTTGCGCCCGGTGATTCGCGCGCGGCACTGATTGCGGCGCTGTTGCCCTTTGCCGTCTTCGTTTCGGCGCTTCTCCTATGCAGCAGTGACTACGCTGCGTTTAATCTCATCCGGGCGATCACGGCGACGGGGATTGCCATCACGATATTCGGCCTTTTGCAGTTCTACCTCGCGCCGAATATGCTGATGTTCGACGAGAAGAAATTTTACCTCCATGACCTGACAACGGTATTCGTCAATCGTAACACCGCGGCCACCTATCTGGGCTTGATCCTGATTCTCACGATCGGCCTCGCATATCATTATGTCCAGGCGGCAGGTTTCAGGAGTTTTGTCGCGTGGCTTCTAAAGGCGCCGAGCCGCACCCGGACCAAGGACGCGTTTCTTGCAATTGCGCTCCTGATCGCCGCAGGGTTCGAATTTGCAGCCCTCATATTGACCCAGTCGCGAGGCGGGGCAGCGTCGACATTCGTTTCCATTCTGCTGCTGGTCATCATTCTCGGTCTGTCAGAGGGTGTGACAGGTCGGTCGCGGACGAGCCAGCAGGCATCCACCGGAAGGCTCGTCAGACTGCTCTACCTGCTGGCCGTCGTCGGTGGGCTCCTGATGCTGGTTCTTCTATTCACCGGCGTTCTTATGTTCCGCACGCTGACGCTCGGCGGGGATGATCTGCGGTTCTGCTTCTTTCCAAGCCTCCTCGTAATGGCGCAACACTTCTGGCCGACCGGCGCCGGTCTTGGGACTTTCGCGGACGTCTACCCTGCCTTCCGCAATCCGGCCTGCGGCATGGACGGAGTGCTTCTCCTGGCGCATAATTTTTACCTGGAAGGCGTGATCACCGTCGGCCTTCCCTTTGTCGTCATGCTTCTGGCGGTGGTTGGTACATTGCTTGTCATCCTCGTGAAGGGCGTGCGCATACGAAGACGCCTGCGCTGGATTCCGGCGTCGGGCCTTGCCGTGCTGCTGCTGCAACTGGTCCACAATACGGTTGACTTCTCGATACAAAATCCCGGCGTAGCGGCGGTGTTCGCTGCATTCATGGGCGCCGTGGTCGCGGTGTCCTTTGGTCATCAACGCGGAGCAGGGGATTATGCAAAACCGCCGACCCGACAATGGACGCAATCGAGGTGAAGCATTTGTTTACCAGTTTTCGTAAAGGGGCGACGCCGCAAGGCGGTTTGGAAGTTCTCTCCCGCCTGCTGTAATTGTTTCGTAATCGGTGTTGCAGCAGGGTAAACGCGGACGATGGGATTAGACTGTCTATGTTCAGGGTTTTTTCGGATAATACTTCGAGCGCGCGCACGCCTCGCGGTATAGGCCGGGGTAATTCACGATCGGATAAGCGGGCTGAGCTTCCGACGCTTGGTGATGAAAAAGCAAGCCGAATGAAGACGTTGCATTCCTGCAACAGGCTGCCGATTTGTGATGAGGCCTTTCGGCAGTTAACCATCTTTTACTATCGTCACAAAATGAGTCATATGCAACGAAGTCTGCAGAAATTCGAAGGGAACGGGCTGTGTATGATATGCGACAAACTCTTTCGGGGCGCAGCCGTATGATCAAGTTTTACCTGAGGTGCTCCGTTGCAGTTGCGGCGTCGGTCGCCATGACGTCATGCACCGTGCTGCCCACCTCCGGGCCGGCGCATCGAGCCATCGAGCGTCAGGCAACCACCAAGTTTACCGCGCTGAACAAGAAGGTCGGCATCGATTATGCACTGGTCGATATCACAAAGCAGGTCGCGACCTATTTCGATTATTCGATCCTGAATTCGCTTGAGAAGGGCTTCGGTGGCGGCAGGGGTAGTGCGCCGCTCACGCCGCTCGGGATCGGTGACGTGGTTGAGGTTACGATCTTCGAAGCGCAGGCCGGTGGCCTCTTCATCCCTGACGATGCGGGAGCTCGTCCCGGCAACTACATTACGCTGCCGGCACAGACGGTCGACAGGAATGGAACGATTTCCGTTCCCTATGCGGGCGCGATCCGGGCCGCGGGTCGCCCCGTTGGCGAAGTTCAGACCGATATCGAAAAGCGCCTTGCCAACCGCGCTATCGAACCCCAGGTGGTCATCACCACGACCGCCAGCCGATCGACCAATATCTCCGTGCTTGGCGACGTCAACGCCCCGGCACAACTTGAACTCAGCCCTGCCGGCGAGCGCGTCTTGGATGTCATCGCTCGTGCGGGCGGTCTGACTGCTTCCCAGTACGAAACCTATGTAACGGTTGAACGTCACGGCCGCGAGGGAACGGTTCTTTTCCGCACTCTGATCGACAATCCCCGCGAAAACATCTTCGTCCATCCCGGCGATACCGTTTACGTCAACCGCGAGCGTCGCACCTATCTGGTGTTTGGCGCGACGCAGCAGGCTGGGCGTATCGACTTTGACGACTCGAACCTGACCTTGGGAGAGGCGATCGCAAAAACCGGTGGCCTGGTCGACGAGCGTGCCGATCCGGCGCAGGTTTTCCTTTATCGCATGGTGCCGCGTGAGACCCTGGCCAAGATGGGCGTGGATGTGAGCCACTTTACCGGCGTCGCGGTTCCTACGGTTTTCAAGGCAAATATGCGTGACCCGGCGATATTCTTCGCGATCCAGCAGTTCAAGATGAAGGACAAGGACATCATCTACGTCGGCAATGCCGACGCGGTCGAGTTCACCAAGTTCCTGAACCTTGTCTACAACACTTCGGTGACCGCCGCCGCGGTGCCCGAAAATGCGGACAGCGCCAAAAATGCCATCGAGGATTTGGGCAATTAACGCGTAAGCCGCAAGCAGCAACGCTTCGAACATCTCGATCTGATACGCAGCTGTTCCGCAGGGGCTCGCCCCTGCGTAACAGCTGAGTACATTCGTCCATGCGTGTCCGGTAACCGTTGGCGCTGGCGGCCGCTAAGCTGGTCGAGATCGACAGCTTTTGCTCGCGGGTTCTTACCTGCCCGTCTTCTATACTCTGTCTGATGTCTCATTTGTGGACATCTGTCCAACTCGGGATCGCTGCTTTATCTGCGATATCTCTAAAATACACCCAACCACGTCGATTCCTGATGTTTTTCCATGCAGGCACGCTGTCGCGTAAACTATATTTTTCGATGGTTTGGCGGCAATATTGTGGGGTCGATAGGAATATGTTAAGCATAAACAACGTAAACGATGTGTCGGAAATGAGACTGGCGATGTTAAAAAAATACTACGTTCCTGGTGTAGCGTTCGTTCTTGGCGCGTTTTGTTCAGTCGCGTTTGCCGGCACCGCGGCAGCCGAGCAGTCGTCCAAACCCGTCAAGGCAGTCGTCTGCCTTGCGCCGGCGAAGAAGCTTTCAGACGCCGACATAAGTGCGTTCCTGAATGCGCCGGGGTCTCTCCTGACTGACAACGAAGCAGGCGGTTTGCCCCTCATCACCCGTGTGCGCGAGCTTGCCGAGTCAAGCAGCGACACGTTTGCAAAACTCAGCGCATTGACCAAGACTGCCAATGGTCTCCAGCGCGCGGCGATTGCAGCGGGCCTTGCCAATGTCGTCCACGACTGCGGCCTGATCGGCGGTGACGACGCACAGAACTATGTGCTCTCCATCCAGACATTCGTGGCTGGTTTCGGTGATCCGGCATTTGCTTCGACCTTCCAGACGGCCTCCAAGGAGATCAACGTCGCATCTGTCGGTCCGGGCGCTGGGCCAGGATCTCTCGGGGGAGGCGACACGTCCACAGGTCAGGACCCGAAAAACACCAACACCTATCATGCGAAGGATGGCCCGTTGCCGACGACAACAGGAACCTATTCGTTCGGTTCCACCAATCCGTTCAGCGGCACCGCGGACATCCTGAGCCCGATCTAAAGCTTTCAATCGCTTGGCCCATCTGGTAGCAAACTGATATTGCACTCAGATGGGCTTGCCGCGTGTCACCGGAACCAATGCCGAGACAACATCTTGCGAACGACCAGCCGCGATCGGCTTTTTCCTTACGCCTCGCCGCAGGAATAATGCTGCCGCGCTGGTTTGCGGCTTGTGTGTTTGCTGCATTCGCGGTCTATGCCGTGAATTTGAGCGTGCAAGACGAACGGCACGGGGTGATGCTCGCGGTCGCAGCAGCCTTCGACTTTGGAACGACAGTGCCTCCGGCGGTATTGAAAACGCAGGCGGACTCTATCCTCGCCGAATCGTTCGACGTGGATTGCCGAGGGGACATCCTGCGGCCGGCGCTGACGATCCTGCTGCACCGGCTTGATAGTTTGAATATCGTTCGCGACTATGACGAATGGGCCAACGTCCATATGGCCGTGGAATCATTCACCCAGCGGATGATTCGATGCCGGCCCGCCGATGGCAATGCCTGGCTGCGGGAAGCGGTCATCTCAAGCCATATTGCGGAGGATGCGCCGAGTCTCAAGCAAAAGCTTACACTCGCTCAGGCGCTCATGCCCTATGAAGCCGAACAAGTCATAGCCCGCGTGACCTTTATGAAGGGGCTGTCGCCCTATGCCCTGGTCGTCTGTGGCGATATCGCTCGCGCGGATATCGAGGCCATTCTGCGCTACGGCAGCGAGCGCCTGCAGGCGGCCCTGAGCGGCAACAACATGTCCGCAAGTTTTGCCGTGTTGGTTGACAGTGTTCGGTCGAAAGTCAAGCAACCGTCCAGCTAGTACCTCTGCACAGAGGATTTGACGGTTTGGTTTGGCTGCAATGTTGGCAGGCAGTTGTGGTGGATGAGTAGTTCGACACTGCGTGCGATGCGTGGCTGCCTGCGGATCAGGCCGTTGCTTTCGAGCGTGAGCAGCATCTGGTGGACGGATGGCGGGGTGACGCCGAAATAGCGTTGCAGGTCGCGTTCGGCC